>JABSPQ010000223.1 GCA_013214205.1 Flavobacteriales bacterium | reverse complement strand
GTCGCCCAATAACGCCAACTCATGATTCAAATTAATGAACTCTTTAAGCAGGGGTTGAAATAAATCTTGTTGATCTTGAGAAGTTGATTTTCCTATCATTTATTGCAAGGTTTTCCTACTAAGATAGCGATTTGCCTGCAATTACGGACATTAAAAAAAGCCAGTTTATCAACATTATTTGCTAACAAACAATCTGTTACGCTAATCTTAAGGAGCGACTAGATAGTTTTTATATAGCAGAGGGGTATCACCAAGATTTTATAGCCAATAATCCCGCTCATGCATACGTGGTAAATGTTTCAATCCCTAGAATTGAAGAATTTACAGCCGCTTATCCCGAACTGCTGAAATAATAATTTTAAACGATGTAAAGGAATTAAACTGGCTGAGATTTATGGGACATTTATTGATGTCTTATTTTCTTTCTAGTAACAAACGTCGCCCAGCTTAAACGTTAGCAGCATGCGGATAGCAGCAGTTACAAATTCGTCGTAATTCGAAAACATACTAGCATCGAGTTCCATGTGTTCTCCACTTTCCAGTAAAAAAACCAATTGGTCTCTTTCTTCGTTTCGGAGTTCTTCCAGGAGTCCGATGAAAGGGGAGTCGATAATTTTTGTTTTCTTAATAGATGCCAACTTAGCGTTGGTAAGGTACTTTATAATAATATCGGTAAGCGAGACCGATACAAAATTGCTGAACTGAAATTGTGTAATGTCGAATTCTGATTTTTCGTCTCTTACCAATTGCTCGTTGTACACATAAAATTCACCTTCTTTGTTACACAACAAAGCAATGTGGTTTTTGTTGGCAATAATTTCAGCAAGTAATAAAATAAGTCTGTTTAGGTTATCGTCTTTATGAAAAACACGTGCTTCCATCCTTTTAACAGCAAAAATGCTGTCATCGTCGATGGCCTCATTTAAAAAATCTTTAAGTTTTAAAATCTTTGGGAGCGGAAATCCTAAATTTCTTAATTCAAGCACAATGTTTAACCAAACGTAATCAACAAATGTAAATTTGCGCCAACCGCTCTTATTAATCCTTTCAGACAACATTAGGTCGTTGGCTTCCCAATTGTTAATGGTTCGGTACGAAATCCCGAGATCGCTTGCGGTAAGTTGTGGCTCGAAAACGCCATTGCAAATCCCAAAAACATTAAAAATGTTTTCTACGGTATCCTTTTGAAATTCTTCTCCGAACATAATTGGTAAATATTTTATTTTTCGACTTGAAAAAGAAAAATCTTATTGATGCTTGTCAACCAAAGCTATAGACAAACGGAATGAATAGTGAAATGATTCCCCCACATATAGTATGTAGGAGAATCATTCAATATCACTTTAAAATTCACATTCTACGGACCAGGTTGCGAAATACCCCAATTGTATCGGAATCCATACTTCGGGATCAGTAATCCCTAGTACCGTAACCATGCAATTTATGATTTTATCGAAATCACCTTTTGTTATTCCGTCTACGCAGTCTTTTACTTCTGGGCCGTAATGACTTACTATTTTGTCTTCCATGCAACTTGTCCAACTCATAATGTTTGTTTTTAATGTTAATCAGTTTCCGAAATCCTTATAGATCTTTTATACAAAGTGTTTCATTTTCTGATATAAATTGTAATAATTTACTATTTGACTTTAGCTCTAGCTGTCTTTCTTCTAAAGAACTTTCTATAGTATTTCCTCATTTTATCAGGATCGAAGGTTAACATTGTTCCACCCGATTCGAAATGCATGATAAATACTTTTCCTAATGCCCATGTAGATGCAGCTGCAAATCCTGGCGCAACAGCAAACTTTAAAATCGGTCCTACTACGGGAATACCTTCAAATATCTTTTTCCCTATACTCTTCCCTACAGTTGTACCAAGGTAGCTTGCCGTAATACTGGCTATTAATTCTTTTCCCCAATTGTCAGAAAATTCTTCATGGCTATAAAGTTTTCCGATTTTATTTAGCATCACTAACTGAAACGCTGCAATTGTAATAGTGTCAACTATTGGTAAAGGAATAATTCCTGCTGCCCCAGTCCACATCATAGAGTTCGAAACAATATCATCAGCTTTTTCCTGTCTAGTTTGTGGCCGGTGATTTTTTTCGTCTTCGTCATCCATAAAATCTTCGAAGTCTTGTTCCTCTTTTTCCTCTTTTTCTCTTTGTCGTCTTCTTGCCGATTGCTTTTCTTTGTCTGGCTCTACGGTTTCTTCTTTTTTATCTGGCATAATCGTTTTTTTAATTTGATTTGAAGGTGAAAGTATATTTGTTGAATCTGATCAACAAGCGGAATTACATATTACTCCTCGAATTATACGGAGTGGTATGATTTTAAAAGCCATATATACAGGCAGATATAACCCCGTCGCATGCGCTACTCTCCAATAGATCCAGCAGTTGTTGGCTGAGTTGGTCTATGTAAATGGCGAAAGTTTTTTTAAGATTCAATTTAACTTCTTTGGCTATCCTTCATAAAAAACATAACAATAAGCACCAACAGGGGAGTAAGGATTGCGCTAATAATTGAAATGCCCCAAAAACCAAGTCGAGAGTGTCTCCCCAAAAATCCAGTAAGTAGAATTAAGATTACGTAAGGAACTATATATACCAACATATTTCAAAATTTAAAAATTAACAACTGTGCAAAAACAAAATCTATCATTTATCAATCGAAAGTCAATTTCATTCTAATCACCATTTTCTAATCAATGCATTATTTATCTCGCGTCTAAAATAAATGGGTTCTGGTCGTCTCCTTGCGGCATTATTAGTGTTTTCGCATTAGGAGAAGTAGATAATTTTTGCATTGCTTCAATCTGTTTGTATCTCAAATACTGTGGTGTAAGTCCAGAATTAATAGTGAATTGAGCAGCTTGAATTGCTTCTGCTTCAATAATTTTAATTTGCTTTTCTTTCAGAGCAATTTCTATTTTAAAATCATATTCTTCGCTTTTTTGTTCCTCTCTTAATTTGCTTTCGATGGCTCCCACAACAAAGGGCGGTAGTTCTATGTCTAGTATTAAAACATCCGATACCATTACGTTTCCTTCATGAAGATTGGTCGCGGAATGTTCAAATGCCGATAACTTAAGTTCGTCTAGTTTAAGGGAGTAAATTTCTTCTGGCGAAAATCCCGACATTCGTTCACGAACAGCAAACAGAATTTCTGGTTTAACAAACACTTTGTGGTAATCTGGGCCATATTTTTGGAAAATTGCTCCTAAACTATCTTGTATCGGGTAGTATCGATAGTTAATCCGAATTTTTACAGTAACCCCGTTTTTTACCATAATTTTTAGCGACTCTTCTACCATCTGCTCTCTCACATTAAATTGGTACATGTTATTCCAAGGTGCTATCATATAAACCCCCTCTCTGTACACCAAATTTTTATCTACTCCATTGTCTAGCGGTTTGTATACAACCGATGCAGTTCCTGGCCCGTTAATCATAAAAATCCTGTCGAACAACAACATAAAGACAAGTAGTATTGTCAGTATTAGTATTAAGATATTTGCTTTTCTCTGACTCACGGGTTAAGAATTAGTTTATTTACTGTATTTCAAAAATTTACCGTATTCCATCTTGTAAATTACATCTGCTTTATCAAAATAATGATCATCGTGTGTAATGGCAATAATGGTTTTCCCTTGTTTTTTAAATTCAAAAATCAATTCTTCGTAAAAGTATTTTCTAAATTCTGGATCTTGATCTGCGGCCCATTCATCAAAAACCAAAATGTTTTTATCTTCCAAAATTGTAGCAATCATGGCCAATCGTTTTCGTTGTCCTGTAGATAGATTTAGGTTTAGGAAGGCACCATCTTTATAACCTGTTTTATCCGACAATTGCATTTTCTTTAGCAATTGTATTACCGTGTTGTCGGTTAAATCTCTAACTCCGTACAGTTCCGAGAAAAGGAAAAAGTCGGCAAAAATTACACTATATAATTCTCTGTATTCCTGAATATTGGTGTTGGTTATTATCGTGTCATCAATAGTAATATCGCCACTGGTAGGCGGGTATAGGCCAGTTAGTAGTTTAACCAAAGTTGATTTTCCACTTCCATTACCACCAATAATAAATATAATATCCCCTCTATTTACCTCAAAATCTATAGGCCCAATACTAAACTGATCTTGACCTTCTTTGTTTCTATAGGCGAATCTCAAATCATTAAAATGCACCTTTTTAAAATCATTAAAGATGCCCATGATAACCGGGTCCTCTACTTTTCCTGCATTGTTCTCGGTTAATCTTTGCTCTAATTCATCTAAGTTCGTTATAGCTACAGTAGCCTTGTTAACCACTTCCAAAGCGCCAATCGCCTCACTTAGCGGAATAATAATAAACAGAATAGTCGGAGTAATCTTGGCTAAATCCGTCAATACTTTTTTATCTAGCACAGGCACCACATACACCATTACACCAAGTAGGCCGTAGAAAAATGCTTGTGCGAAAACGAAATAATAAGTTGTTTTTTCGGTAGTAAGAATTTTTTTATCTCTTAGCTCGGCGGCAATAGATTGAAGTTTCCCAACAAAAAGATCGTACTTCTTCTTTAGGTTTAATTTAATTTCTTTGAACCCGCCAGTTACCTCATTCAGTTTATCGAAATACACCGTTTCCAACGAAATCGCTTCTCCAATTTCGCTTTGCAGTTTTTTACTACTTATAAAATAATTTGATATTGCAATGGTTAGCATGCCAACAGTAACAAACACAGCCGTCATGTTAATGGAGCCAAGGTAAATAATAGCAAAAAACACCAGCACCGCACTTTGAATTCCGTTGGCAATAAACGAACCCGAAGAACTTAATTCGTTGGTGTCGTTAGTAAGTCGGGTATATATTTCGGCCCTTCCAAGATCTTCAAACTGATTTAATTCAGTATTCATTAACTGTTTAACTATTCGTTCTCTAATATTAAAAACAATATTTTCGGCAAAGCTCGCAGTAAGTTTTAGGGCCCTGCTTTTTGTAATTATATAGATTAGAAAAACAATTGCAAAAATGATTATAAACTTAAAGTTGAATGCGCTTTCGGCATCATCTCCAGAAGCTTCCTTTACCATTTTAGCAGTAGAGTAGTTAATTACGGCAAGTAATAATGCA
Source organism: Flavobacteriales bacterium (assembly GCA_013214205.1). Classification (GTDB taxonomy): domain Bacteria; phylum Bacteroidota; class Bacteroidia; order DT-38; family DT-38; genus DT-38. Next base: position 28,664 of record JABSPQ010000223.1, on the reverse strand, counting down.
TTAGACAACCCTGATATGATTGTCATCGCAAGAATTTTCTTATAAGTGTTGTCTTTGGATTCCCGTTTAATGAAATCTAATAAAGGTTTAACATTCATTGAGGTACTCTATGCTACGTATTGTATTTGTTTGGAAAGTGACTGAGTGATTTTCGCGCAAGTTAAAAAATACTTACTTCTAGATATACACAATTGTAAATAAAAACACATCGACATATACAGATAGCTATCACGTATGGAGATTGTTCTATATTTATTTCTATAAAAATTGATAGATAGTCTGCTCAAAATTATGGACTTAATTCGTTTTATATCGGTGTAATTATTTGAAAGATCTAAACAGAAAATAATTTAAATAAATTCCTTTTAGAAAAAAGTTGACCACCTACTTTAAAAAAAATCGAACTTAATCAACGAAATTTAAAGCAGGGAGCCCACTAATTTATCTCTCTGTTTTTACTTGCCTTGCTTCTCTAATGCTTTTTTAATTTCAGCATCTTCTACGAAAAATTTGTAGATAAAGCGCATCCCAGTATTAAATGCAACCGAACTTCCCGAAAGGTGAGTTTCATTTGGGAAAAGCGCACTCCCTAAATTCATATGAACATATCTCAAATCTAAAATTTTTCTTCTCATAATTTCCCAGTTGTCAATCATGTGATTGGTTTGCATCCAGAATGAATCCTGCTCATACGCACCTTCAGACATAAATATTCTTCCCTTATAATCTTTACGACCAGCTTTAAATTGATCTAGATATGTGAACGCAACACCATCTCCTATCCAGATAGAAGGGCTTCCGATAAGATAATTATCAAAAAGGTCAGGTTCTGTAAAAAGGGAGAAAAGTCCGAATAAACCACCATACGAAAACCCAACATAGGTATCATTTTCTGATACTCGGTAGTTTTGAGTGATATAAGGCTTGAGTTCTTCTTTTATAAATTTAAGAAACTTCCCACCGCCTCCAGTCTTATAGCCTTGGGTTTCTAATGATGGCTCAATAACAGGAATAAGATCTCTGTTTCGATTAATTAGCCAGATGCTATCTGTTTTATAACCAATGCCAACTATAATAACATTTGGGAGTTCAGCCCCTAATTGCATTACGTACGTCATTGCGTTAAGTAAGGCAAAATTGCCATTCGCATCAGTTCCATATATCACATCATATGTTAAGGTTTTGTTACTATCAGCATTATATCCTTCAGGATATGATACGGAAATAACAAAGTCGTCGTCAACATTAGTAGAGTGATAAGTAAATGATTCCGTTCTCGGAATTTTTACTTTAGGAAAAACGCCTCTCTTGTTTTTTCTGGAAACCACTTGTCCTGATGCACAACTATAGATTAGTAATAACATGCAGGCCATGCTTACATGTCTGCAGAACTGCAGAATATTGAATTGTTGGTTAGATTTTTTCATATTTAATTGGATTATTGGTTGAATATTCGCTCATCGTGAGCTCGTATTTGGAAAAGGTATTTATTGATGATTTTAGCATTTGTAAAAAGTGTGCACTAGTGTTTTAAAATTAAAAACATGCATGCTCAATATTTTGTATACAGATACGATACCTGTGACGAAAATAACTATATTTACCTTCAATCCAATGTAATTTACGTAATTAATATTGTGTAGGAATCGTGCTAAAAAGGTTATGAAAAATTCAAATAAATCTGGAATCCCAGAATTTTAAAGCTAGGTATAGCGGTCATATCAGTAATTCTTGTGTTGATTTGTCTATCTGAATAGGTCGATTTTAAATCTATTTATTCAAGCAAGAAAATACTTAAAAAAACAATTGTTTTTCAATTTAATTTCTATATTTGGCTCGGTTTTATTTTCGAAAACGAGAATAAAAACAACGAAAAGGGGCAAAATCTTACATGCTAATAGTATAAATATGTCTATGTAAAACCTTAAACCTTTCACTAAGTATTCTCAAGATCCTGTTAGTTGGTTGCGCTATTAATTGTTGTTCTAAAATGCCTGATTTGGGCACGGATGAAAACAGTATTGCAACGTTTGTTATGAAGTATAAAAAAGGAGTTATTGATGAATAATATTTACAGAAATAGAAGACAAATACCAATTTCAGAATATCAAAAGAGATTCTTTTTTGAATGGGCGCTTTCTCCTTTCGAAACCATTTACAATTCGTCGATGATCAACAAGTTTGTTGGTGAATTAGATAAGGGAATTTTAAAACAAGCGGTTGAAATTTTTGTAAAACGAAATGACTTAATGTATGCTCAGTTCTCTGATGATGGTAAGCACTGCTATGCTGGAGATTTTGAATTGAATGATTTCTTTGAGGTAATAGCAAGCGATTCTTCGTTGCCAATTGAATCGCAAATAAGAGAATTACTTGATAAGCCATACGACCTAACCAAAGATGTGCTGTTTAAATTCTATCTATTAGAAAATCAGCATGACAATCTGCAAGAGAATTATTTCATAGTTACCGTTCAGCACATTATTGCCGATGCAATAACGGCGCTGCAGATAAACAGTCAGATAGAAAACGCATATAACTTATTGGTTCAAGGCAAAGAAGTTTCCTTGGTGGTTAATAAAACGTTCGAACAGGCTATTGAAGCAGAGCAGGAAAATATCAACGAAAAATATAAGGAACAATCTCAGAAGTTTTGGCTCGATTTTATTGGCGACACACCGCTCAACACCAGTTTGCCTTATAAGCAGGGGATAGAGACTAATGATGTAGACAATAGGCTGACAGATAAATTGAGCGAGTCTATATATTTCGACTTAAGCAACGAGGATACTAAAAAGTTGAGGGCTTTTGCCAAGCAAAAAAAGTCGACAGTGTTTCTTGTTTTGTCGGCCATTTATGGTTTTGTTGTTTCAAGATATAGCAACCAAGATAAGCTGCTAATAAGCTATCCAATCAATATGCGTCCGCGCGGATTCAATGAAGTTATTGGCTGTTTTGTGAATAACATATTATTAAAAATTGAACTCGACAAAGCAGATACGCTCGATGAACTTATTGCACAATTGGGTGTGCAGCGCAAAGCAGCAAAACGGTATCAAGGTTATGCTTTAACCAACATCATACAAGATCAACGAACAAAAAGCGATTCAGAAATTACCTCCTTTTTTAACGTTGGTATAACCCAAGCAAACTTAAATGCCACATCTATTCAATTAAATGGCCTGGATTGTTCGGCTGTCGATATTTCTAATAGCGATAAAAGTGTAAATGAAATCGGAATGTTGTTCGACGAATATTCTTCGGATGCCATTAAGTTTAAAATTGAATTCAGAAAAACCATTTTCGAAAAAGAGCTGATGGAACGGTTTATTGATTCGTTCAAAAAAACACTTCATGATGTGATTGAGGAGAAAGAGATTTCGCTAAAGGATTATTCTACAATTAATTCTGTTGACCTCGATGTAATTTTAAATAAATGGAACGACACCGACAAGCCGTATACAAAAGGCAATAGCATTGGCCAGTTGTTTGAATTGCAGGTAGCTAAAACACCCGGTTTAATAGCGGTGGTTTGTAAAGACCAAGAATTAACGTATTCGGAACTCGACGAAAAAAGCAATCAGTTAGCCAGGCACATTCAAAATGAGTACGAACTTAAAACAGGCCGCACTCTTTCTGCAAATACCCTAGTGGCGCTCTATCTCGACAGAAGTATAGAGATGATAATTGGGATTGTGGCAGTGCTAAAAGCGGGTGGGGCGTATGTGCCCATTGATGGTAATTCGCCGCAAGCAAGGGTAGATTATCTGTTGGAAGACACGCAAGCCGAACTAATTCTGAGCAGCAAACACCTTGATGTTGACAATGAAATTTCATTGCCTGCCGAAAAAATTATTTACATCGATCAGGAAGAATCGTTGTATGTGGACACCGATAATTCTAACCTGCCCATTGAAAGCAAAACCGAAAACCTGGCATATGTTATCTACACTTCTGGAACCACTGGCCAGCCCAAAGGTGTAATGCTTAATCATAAATCGGTAATTAATTATGTAAATAATGTTGAGGAAGTTTTGAAAAGCGACATAAATCGTATTGATTTTTCTACCAACATCGCGTTCGATTTAAGCGTAACAACAACTTTGTGCGCTCTTTTACTTGGCAAAAAGATTTTCATATACCCGGGCAAGCAATCCGACATAGATGCATACGCCGAGCATTTGGTGTCGAATAAAATTGACTTTATTAAAGGCACGCCGTCCTTGTTGGCCAATATGCCGCTAACATATTTTAAGGAACATAAGATAAAACAGGCTTTTGTTGGAGGCGAAAAACTAGAGCAAGTTCATTTAGATCACCTCAATAAATACATCGACATTTCCATCGATGAATACGGCCCCACGGAAGCAACGGTGGGTACAACCTTCATAAATAAAACACCCGATAATAAATTAAAAGGCATTGGTAAACCCTATCACAACTACAAAACATACATCCTTTCTTCAAATTTAATTCCTGTGCCTACCGGGGTTGTTGGAGAGTTATTTATTGGTGGGGCAGGCGTTGCAGAAGGTTATTTAAACAGGCCAGAACTAACTGCCGAACGCTTTATCGACAACCCTTTTTGCTCGGGAGCAGATAAAGGGAATGGTTATACAAAAATGTATAAAACAGGAGATTTGGCTCGATGGCTTCCTGAAGGCAACATCGAATTTTTGGGAAGAAACGATGATCAAGTTAAAATTAGAGGATACAGAATTGAACTTGGAGAAATAGAGCATGCTTTGTTGCAAATAAAATCGATTAAGCAAAGCTGTGTAATTGCCCGAAACAAAAAAACAAAAACGGTGAGCGCTCCCCAATTAGCGGCCTATTTTATTACAGACGGAAAGAGCGATGCACTTGAAAACGATTTTATTTTAGATGAACTTTCGAAAGTATTGCCATCGTACATGCTGCCTAAAACGTTTATGGAATTAGATTCATTTCCATTAACCCAAAACGGGAAGTTAGACAGAAGCGCCTTGCCCGAAACCGAATTGGTTAACACAACAAGTGAGTATGTTGCGCCTAGAAATGAGATTGAAACTAAACTTTGTACCATTTGGCAGGATGCAATAGAGATTGAAAAGGTTGGGGTTTCCGATGAGTTTTTCAGAATTGGTGGCGATTCAGTTTTAAGTATTCATGTAGCTGGCCTAATCCGTTTAGAAGGATTTAATTGTTTGGTTAAAGACATTTTTGAATGTAAAACCATTCAGAAACTAGTGCAAAGAATTTGCTCGAAAGAATATTCGACAGAGATTGAAACAGAGCAGGGAGAATTAACAGGATCGTTTGATCTATTGCCCATTCAGCAGTGGTTTGCCGAAAAAGTTGATGCAGGAACTTTTAAATATGGCAACCATTGGAATCAAAGTTTTTTGATTAGAGTACCAGAATTAAAAGTTGATAAACTAGAAGCGGTAATAACCGATTTGGTGAATCACCACGATGTTTTGAGATTGAATTTTAGCAGAGAGCAATCTGATTTTAAAATTCAGTGGAAACAAAATTACCAAGCCAAAACCAAAATAAATCCAGTTAAAATTCTGGATTTAAGAGATTGTAAAGAAGAGGAAGTTCATGATGTTTTTACAGAATGGCAAAGTGGTTTCGATTTAGAAAAAGGGAATTTGTTCCAAATAGGATATGTAACGGGATATAAGGATAAAAGCGCGAGAATTTATTTTGCAATGCATCACTTGGTTGCCGACACTGTGAGTTGGCGGATTTTAACAGAGGACATTCAATCTTTATATGAAGGAAAATCGCTAGGATCGAAAGGAAGTAGTTATCGCCAATGGGTAGATGCGGCTAAAGAATATGTGAAAAAGAATAAGAAGGAAATTAATTGGTGGAAAAATCAATTGAACGACAAAGCAGTTCCTGAGTTGAAAATGGAAGAATTGAGCAAGTCGGAATTTGAATTAACCAAAGCATTTACCACATCCTTACTGCAAAATACATCGAATGCCTACCAAACAGAAATTAATGATTTACTGTTAACTGCATTTGTTTATGCGCTAGACGAAATAAAATACAATGGACCACAGAGCATCACTTTAGAGGGACATGGCCGAGAAGAAATTAAGAGTTCGCTAGATATTAGCAGAACCGCAGGGTGGTTTACAAGTATGTTTCCGGTAAAGCTAGAAACAGGCAAAAGCATTAAAGACAGCATTCAAAAAACAAAAGATACGCTGAGAAAAATCCCAAATAAGGGCATTGGCTTTGGCATGTTTGCGACAGAACCCAAAAGTGGTTTTGGTTTCAATAACCTACCGCCAATTAGTTTTAATTATTTGGGAAAACTGGATAGCAAAGCAGGAGCATGGCAAATAGTGATAGAAGATAGCGGCAAAAGTATCCACCCAGCTAATCACGATTTGAATGTTATCGACATAAATGGCTACATAAGCAACGGAAAACTAGGATTTAGAATAGTAACCAAATTGGGATCTGATTGGAGCAATCAATTGAGCGATTGTTTCAAAAATCACATTATTAAAGTAACAGAACATTGCATCGAAAAGTTAGAAAAGCGAGGTGCAAGTTATACGCCATCAGATTTTAATACAGTTCAAATAAGTCAGGAATTACTAGATAGATTAACAGAAGAAAGCAAAGTCGATTTTAATCAAATAGAAGAAATATACCCAGCAAACAGTCTGCAACAAGGCTTTGTTTACCACGCCATCAGCAAACCAGAAGACGACGCCTACAGAGTTCAATTCTTATTCGATTACCACGAAAAACTTGATCCGAACGCCTACATAAAAGCTTGGAAACATTGCATAGAAGAATATCCCATTTTGCGAACAGCCTTTAATTGGGAAGAAGAATTAATTCAAATTATATATAAGCGAGGCGAATTAAAATATGAATTGGTAGATATAAGCCACCTTAAAACTGAAGAGGAAAGGGATGAAGCCATTACCACCATCCAGATAAACGACAGGAAAAAAGGCTTCGATTTAACGGAGGTAACGTTATTTAGAATTTATATAATTAAGCAGACAGAGAACCATTACACCGTTTTAAAAACAGATCATCATAGCATTGCAGATGGATGGAGTGGACCTATTTTGTTTTCGAAATTGCACGAACATTACCAATCGCTTAAGCACAACGAAAAGGTAATTGTAAAAGAAGATACGGCGTATTTACAAACACAGGAATACATTGCGGAGCACCGATTTACAAGCGAGCAATATTGGGAAACGGCGTTAAATGAAATAGAAAATATAAACGAGATAAATACTTTATTAACTACGCCGATAGACCAAACAACCTACCAACAAGTAGAACATACATCCACCAGCAGTTTAGAAATTGAGGGAGATGTATACAAAAAGTTGAAAAAACTTGGCAAAAAAGAAGGCATTACAACCAATGTAGTTGTGCAATTTATTTGGCACAAACTACTTCAAGTTTATAGCAATAACCAGCAAAGCATAGTTGGTACAACCATTTCTGGTAGAAGCATACCAGTAGACGGAATAGAAAAAAGCGTGGGATTGTACATCAATACCCTTCCGCTAATTATTGATTGGGAAAACGAGAACACAATCCTCGAACAGCTGATTGAAATTCAGACGAAAATAACGGAAATGAACAGCCATAGCTTTGCCGAATTAGCAAAACTTCAACAAAATGGTCAGCGGCTTTTCCATAGCTTACTAATTTTCGAAAACTATCCCACTCCAGTTGCAAGCAAAGATCAAGTGAAATTCAGCTTGCGAAACACAGTCGAAAAAGTAGATTATCCGCTGAGCATAATAGCATACGAACACGATGATGCACTGTCGATAAAGTTGCAATACGACAACCAATATTTATCTACCCAAAAAGCAAAACAACACCTCGAAACATTACAGCATCTCCTGGAGAAAGTACTGGAAGATCCCAAACAACCACATAAAAAAATGTCGTTGCTAAATTCGCAGCAATTAAAGCAACTTATTTGCAAATGGAACTTAACAGAAAGTAAATTTCCAAAGGATAAAACGATTCAGCAGTTGTTTGAAGACGCAGTAAGTAAAGACCCTTACAACACTGCTTTGGTGTACGAAAATCAGTCGTTATCGTACCATACGCTCAATGAAAAAAGCAATCAGTTAGCTCGATATATAAGGGAGGAATACCTTAAGAAAACGAATGAAGAGTTAACGCCCGATACGTTTGTTGCTTTGTTTTTAGACAGAAGTTTAGAAATGATTATTGGAATTTTGGCGGTACTTAAAGCCGGTGGGGCATATGTGCCGATGGATCCGTCGTATCCGCAAGACAGAATAGATTTTATTTTAGAAGATACCCAAGCTCAAATTATACTGGGCCAGCGCGACTTTTGCGAAGAAAGTGAAATAGAGTTGCCCAAGTCGAAGTTGATTCACATCGACTTAATAGAAGATTTTTATGTGCAACAAGAAGCCACCAATCTCCCGCAGCAATCTGAGGCAACCAATTTGTCGTATTTAATATATACATCTGGAACAACAGGTAAACCCAAAGGAGTAATGGTAAATCATAGGGGTGTAAACAATTACACTTCTGCTCAAAACGACTTTTTAAAGAAGCCATATAATAAAAGGTTCTATCTGTTGCATTCTTATGCATTCGACACCTCTATTTCTTGCATCTTCGGATCGCTTTGTCATTCCAACACACTTGTAATAACAAATAATGCCAACAGATTATCCAACAAAATATTCAACCAATACAACATTAACGTAGCCTATATTCCGCCAGCCTTTTTAACATCGTTGGAGAAAGAAGACCTATCTACATTACAAAGTTTAATCGTTTCGGGAGAATTATCGAACGGCGAGGTGATCAAAAAGTTTTCCGACATCTCCATCATTAATGAGTATGGCCCAACCGAAGGCACCGTTGGGAGCACCTATTACTACATGGATAAAAATGCGAGGGTGAGCATAATCGGGAAATTGGTTGCCAATAAAAAAGCCTATATCCTAGATTGGAATATGAACCCGGTGCCGATTGGTGTGATTGGAGAACTATACATTGGCGGAGAAGGTATTTCGCCAGGATATTTAAACCGACCCGAACTTACTGCCGAGCGTTTTGTTCCGAATCCATTCGCGACAGAAATCCATATAGAAAATAAACTAGATAGATTATACAAAACAGGCGATTTGGTAAAATGGTTAGCAGATGGCAATATGGAATTTTTGGGTCGCAACGATAACCAGATAAAGATTAGAGGATTCAGAATTGAATTGGGAGAAATAGAAAATGCAATTCTGCAAATACCATGCATTAAACAAAGTTGTGTTTTAGGTAAAGACAGGGAAACCGATAATGGCACAATTAAATATTTGGTTGCCTATTATGTGCTTGATGTTAGTGTGATAGGACAGGATAAATTGAACATTCAGGAGATTTTACAAAAGGTGTTGCCAGATTATATGATTCCGAGTGAATTGATAGAAATGGATGTATTCCCGTTAACCACAAATGGCAAACTAGACACCAAAGCGCTGCCAATCCCCGATTTTAACACCTTAGAAGACGATTTTATTGAACCCGCTTCCAAGGAAGAGGAAAGCCTTTGTAGTATTTGGCAAGAAATACTTGGGTTAGAAAAAATTGGCACAACCGACGACTTTTTTAAGAAGGGAGGCAACTCCATTCTTGCATTGCAAACTTCGCATCGCATGAGCAAGGCTTTAAATGTAGAGGTAAGTGTTTCAGAGATATTCAAATTTAAAAGTATAAAAATGATAATAGAGAATACCGTTGTGGAAGAAATGGATTCGAAAAATGAAGAGTGGGAGTTTTCCATCTGAAAGCAAGCACTAAATAGAAAAAAAACTCAATAAAATTTTAAGATAAAACTAACCAATACGCGAATAACTAACCATTATTCTGCGCAAAGACATTGAAAAAAAACAATACACTTATTATGAAAAACTTGTACAAATTCTTTAATAAATTAAAAGAAAACGGCGGTGCCATCTGGCTCGAAGAGAAGCTTATAAAGGCTTCGGTTCCTGAGGTGCTTCAAACTCAAACCACCAAAGATTTTGTTAAAGACAACACGTCTCTCATAGTATCCAGTTTAAACCACAATGGGGTTTTTAGTAAATCAGATTTCTTAAATAAGTTGATTTATAAGGATTTTGAAACCACCGAATACCCACTAAGTTTTTCTCAACAAAGATTGTGGTTTGTGGAGAGATTTGAAGAAGGCACAAACGTTTACCACATCCCTACCATATATAAATTGGCTAGCGATACCAATATTGACGCGGTAAAGCATGCATTGCAGCAAATTGTGTTGCGCCACGAGGTGTTAAGAACCACAATCGATCAGAGCGGAGAACAAACCGAAGCAATCCAAATAGTTAATGAAGGGCCTTGTACCATTGGCGAAATTAAAGTGCAAAGCACCGACGATTATGAAGAATTGATTAAAGCAACCTTAGATCGTCCGTTCGATTTAAGTAAAGAATATCCAATTCGAATCGAGTTTTACAATGTAATCTCAGCAGAGAATAAAACATAAGATAAAACCTTATTGGTTATAAATACACATCACATTGCAAGTGATGGGTGGTCGCACGGAATTTTTCAAAAAGAATTCCAAGCATATTATGAAGCCTACATCAACCAAGAAAATGAGTTCGCATTACCACCTTTAGAAATTCAGTACAAAGATTATTCGTTGTGGCAAAGGTTATATTTAGCCGACGAAGTACTGGATACTCAGTTGGGTTATTGGAAAGATAAAGTACAAGGATTTGAACCGCTAGAATTTCCTATAGATTCGGAAAGACCCAAAACAATAGATTACAAAGGTGCGAACGAAAAGTTTACGCTCTCTAAAGAAGTCAGCCAGAAAGTAAGAGCACTCACGCAACAATATGGAGTAAGCTTACAAAGTGTAATGTTAAGCAGCTTCAACATTTTGCTGAGCAAGTACACCAGACAAAACGACATTATTACCGGGAGCCCAATAGCGAATAGGCACCACAGCCAAACAAAAGGCCTTGTAGGATTCTTTGTAAATACGCTAGTAAACAGAACTTTACTCAGCGATACCCAAACTTACGAGGAATTAATTCAGCAAGTTTATAAAGAACAAACAGCAGGACAATCGCACCAAGATTTACCATTCGAAAAATTAATTGATGAATTAAAATTGGAAAGAGATGCAACCAGACATCCTCTTTTTCAAATAATGTTTGAGGTAGTAAACTTTGTTCCGATAGATAATGCATCCCCCCAATATTTGGAACCTTATCAACTAAAAGAACAAGATGAGGTAGCCAAATTTGATTTGTTGATGCAAATAATGGACAACACAGAGGAGATTGTTGGGCAGGTAAACTACGCCACCGGCTTATTCCACAAAGACACCATTGAAAGATTGGTAAGCCACTTTACTCATTTAATAGATCAGCTGGCAGCAGCACCAGATAAGGCGTACAGTAAAATAAGCTTGCTTAATACCACCGAATACGATCAATTGGTTTACGATTGGAATGGAAGTTCGGAGACATATGATTCGTCTAAAACGATAAATGAGTTGGTGGAAGAGCAAGTTGAAAAAACGCCAGATAACATTGCCATAGAATTTGAAGGGGAGCAATTAACCTACAAAGAACTCAACGAGAAGAGCAATCAATTAGCCAGACATATTCTAAGTGAATACGAAAATAAAAAGAAACAAACGCTTACTCCAGATACCCTTATTGCGCTGTGTTTAGAAAGAAGTTTAGAAACGGTAGTTGGAATACTTGCCGTGCTAAAAGCAGGTGCTGCCTACGTACCAATCGATCCGTCGTTTCCGCAGGAAAGAATTGATTACATCTTAGAAGACTCCAAAGCAGAAATAATTCTGAGTCAAAAACGCTTAACAGAGGCAAATATTCAGTTGCCGACAAACAAACTTGTTCACATAGATTTATCCGAACCGCTCTATCAAAAAGAGGACAAAAGTAATGTAGAATCCTTCAGCGGTCATTCAAACTTGGCCTATGTAATTTATACTTCTGGCACCACAGGCAAGCCAAAGGGGGCAATGATTGAGCATAGAAATGTGATGAGATTATCTACTGGCACCGATCATCAATTTAGTTTTAATGAAAACGATGTATGGACATTGTTCCATTCGTATGTATTCGATTTTAGCGTTTGGGAACTATGGGGAGCCTTGTTTTATGGAGGCAAACTGTTGGTGATTACCAAAGAACAAACGCAAGATGCAGCAGCGTTTTTTCAGTTGTGCAATCAGCATAAAGTAACCGTACTAAACCAAACCCCATCTGCATTTTACCGATTTGCAGAAATTGCAGCCGATTCTAAACAGGCCAATCTGAGTTTAAGGTACATTGTTTTTGGAGGAGAGGCACTTAGTTTTGAGCAGCTTCAAACCTGGTGGGAATTTCAAAAAACCAATCAGCTTGCTACCAAACTAATTAACATGTACGGCATCACCGAAACAACTGTACACGTTACCTACAAAGAGTTAAGCAGCAACGACACAACTCAATCTAATATTGGAAAACCAATTTCAGATTTACAAACTTACGTACTCGATAAAAACAACAACCCGGTGCCAATTGGTGTAATTGGAGAATTATATGTTGGTGGGTTTGGTTTAGCAAGGGGCTATTTAAACCGACCTGAATTAACAACCGAAAGATTTGTTCCGCACCTTTTTACAACGGAAGCCGATAGAACTAAAAATAACCTTCGATTGTATAAAACAGGAGATTTAGTAAAATGGTTGCCCGATGGAAATCTAGAATACATTGGTCGTAACGACGACCAAGTGAAAATTAGAGGCTATAGAATAGAGCTGGATGAAATTGAAAATACCATACTTCAAATCGAGGGAATAAAACAATGTTGTGTTTTAGCTAAAGAGACAAAAGCCGAAGCAGATGGTAATAAATATTTGGTGGCATATTGTGTTATAGATGAAGCCAACGACAAAATAGATCAAGCTTTTGTTCTGCAACAATTGTCTCAATCGCTACCAGAATACATGGTGCCAAGCGCAGTGGTAACAATGGATACATTCCCTTTAACAATTAATGGCAAACTAGATAAACGTGCTTTACCCGATCCAGATTTTAGCGCTTCAATTGCTCAATATGTTGCTCCGTTAAATAAAACGGAAATGGAACAATGCGACATTTGGCAGGTGTTATTAGGCCTAGAACGTGTGGGCACAACAGATAACTTTTTCGAAATAGGGGGTAACTCGATCTTAGCGATTCAGGCGTCCCATAAAATGAGTCAGTCGTTGAAATGCGATGTAAAAGTAGCCGATGTTTTTAAGTATAAAACAATAGGCGAGTTGTTGCTAAATAGCCTTGGGAATGATCAGATTAGCATTCCTAAAACAGATTCGACGAAGGCCGTTCTGTCGTTTGCGCAAGAGCGTTTGTGGTTTATCGAAAAGTTTGAAGAAGGCACCAACGCGTTTCACATTCCGGTTTTATACGAGTTGGAAAGTGAAGCCAATGTGGAAGCGATTAAACATGCCCTTCAAAAAATTGTAGCACGACACGAGGTGTTAAGAAGTACGATTGAAGAAAGTGAAAACCAAGGTGGAGCAGTGCAGGTAGTGCATGCAGACCCATTTGTGGTTGAAATAGTGACGCTGAATAGTGAGGAAGATCATAAGTTAATCATCAAACACGACATAAACCAGCACTTCAACTTAAGCGAAGATTACCCAATAAAAGCCAAATTATATTATGTAGGTTCAGCCGATTCTGATAACGAAGAAGCCAAAACATTTTTGTTAATCAACATCCATCACATAGCAAGCGATGCATGGTCGATGGAGATTTTTAAAGAAGAATTTTTAAGTTATTACAAAGCCTTTTGTAACAACGATTCCGATTTCGAACTTTCGCCACTAGAAATCCAATACAAAGATTTTGCTGAATGGCAAAAAGGATATTTAAAAGGAGAAGTACTTGACAAACAATTAGATTATTGGAAAAAGAAATTAGCTGGTTTTCAAACCTTAGAAATTCCTACTGATTTTACTCGGCCAATAGAAATGGATTACAAAGGTGCGCTGGAATCCTTCACTTTAAGTAAGAGCATTAGCAAAAAGTTGAGAGGCTTGGCGCAAGATAAAAAGGTAACGCTAAACAGCGTAATGCTGAGTAGTGTAAACGTTTTGTTGAGCAAGTATACCGATCAGGATGATATAGTTTTGGGGAGTGCAATAGCTAACAGACATCACAATCAAACAGAGAAATTAATAGGATTTTTTGTTAATACCCAGGCGTATAGAACGCTGTTAAATAAAACTCAAAGTTTCTCAGAGTTAATTCAGCAAACTCATCAGGATCAAATTGAAGCGCAACTCCATCAAGATTTGCCCTTCGAAAAATTGGTGGATGAGTTGAATATTGAAAGAGACATTACCAAGCATCCTGTATATCAGGTTATGTTCGAGGTGCTAACCATAGGCAATTTAAGCAAGGATTTAGATCAGCAGGAAAGCGGTTTTAAGCCTTTTAATATTGAGGAAGCGTATGATATTGAAAAGATGGATTTATCCATTGTACTAACAGATCAGGACGAAGAATTAAGAGGGCAAATAAGTTATGCGACCAGTTTATTTAAAAAAGAAACGATTGAAAGACTAGTTAATTTCTATGTGCATCTTTTAGATCAATTGACGCTGGAACCTGAGTTGCCATATAGTAAACACACTTTACTTAATGAGCAGGAATACGAAGAAAGTATTTTACGATGGAATGCGACAGATAAAGAATTTGCAACCGATAAAACCATTTATCAACTGTTCGAAGAGCAGGTAGGAAGCACGCCAAACAACATTGCTTTGGTGTACGAAGATCAACAATTGACCTACCAAGAACTCAACGAAAAAAGTAATCAAGTAGCCAGATTTATTAGGGACGAATACCAGCAAAAAACAAATCAAGAGCTAAATCCTGACACCTTAATTGTGTTATGTCTCGATAGAAGTTTAGACATGGTGATTGGCATGTTGGGCGTTATGAAAGCAGGAGGTGCTTATGTGCCAGTAGATCCAGAGTTTCCACAAGACAGAATCGCATACATCTTAGAGGATACCGCAGCAGAATTGATTCTTACGCAAAAAGAATTAGTCGCAAAAAACAATTTAGAACTCCCTAACGACAAAACTATTTTTATTGAATCCGCGGCCGATTCATCTAGCGACGAGGATAACTCAAACCTCAATGGCAAAAGCAAATCGACTGATCTGGCGTATGTAATTTACACCTCTGGAACAACTGGTCAGCCTAAAGGGGTGATGGTGGAGCACAAAGGAGTAATAAACTTAATTCAGAATCAAACCGAATGTTTCGACATTACCAGCGAGGACAAAGTAGTTCTGTTTGCGTCGTATGTATTCGATGCATCCGTCTCCGAAATATTTACCGCCATCACAAAAGGAGCGCAGCTAAATGTTATTTCGGCCAGCATTAAACAAGATGCCGAATTGGTGAATCAATATATTAGAGAACAACAAATAAGTGTGGCAACACTTCCTCCTTCGCTATTGGGAGTAATGGCGTATGAAAAATTCCCGGCGCTTAAAACAATAGTTGTAGCCGGCGAAGTATGCACCACCGAATTGATGGAAAAATGGAGCGTAGATAGAAAATTAATAAATGCTTACGGACCAACCGAAAATACAGTTTGTGCAACCATGCACGAATTTGAGTCGGGAGATTTGAATACCAACATTGGTAAAACGAACTACAATTCCAGAATTTACATTCTCGACAGCGCGTTAAATCCTGTTCCGATGGGAGTAGCAGGCGAAATGTATTTAGGTGGCGCAGGTTTAGCCAGAGGCTATTGGAACAATCCGCAATTAACTGAACAGAAGTTTATTGATAACCCATTTGTCACAAAAGGCGATGAGGAAAAAGGCTACAATCGTTTATACAGCACGGGCGACCAAGCACAATGGCTGCCCGATGGAAACATTGATTACATAGGCCGAAACGATACGCAAGTTAAAATTCGCGGACACAGAATTGAGTTGGGCGAAATAGAAAATGTGCTGCTAGATCATAAAGCCGTGTCGCAATCGAGTGTAATAAGTAGGACGATTTCAGAAGGATTGAATAAGAAATTAATCGCCTATTATGTGCGCAACAAAGCAACTAACAATACCACCGATATAAACTGGTGGCCTTCTATAGCAGAATATTATGTGTACGACGATTTGCTTTATTCGTTGATGACCACACATGAGAAAAGGAATAATTGCTACCGAATGGCCATCCGAAATAAAGTTAGGGGCAAAATAGTATTAGACATTGGTACTGGGCCAGATGTTATTTTATCTAGAATTTGCATTGAGGAAGGTGCCGAAAAAGTGTATGCCATCGAATACTTAGAGGCAACACATAAAAAAGCAAAACAAACCATCAGCAACCATAAATTAGAAGATAAAATTCATTTAATCCATGGCGATTGTAGAGAGGTAAACTTACCCGAGCAAGTAGATTTTGTTGTTTCCGAATTAGTGGGAGCCATTGGCGGGTCGGAAGGTGTAGCCATTTTGCTGAACGATGCAAAGCAACGACATTTAAAACCAGGTGGTAAATTTATTCCAGAAGTAAGTTTAACCCGAATGGCATTTGTAGAACTGCCAGAAAGCTTAGTAAACAACCCAACGTTAGACGAGGCACCGTATAATTACACCGAAAAAATATTTTCACAAATAGGTTATCCGTTCGATTTACGATTGTGTTTGAAAGGCGTAGGGTACGAAAACTTAGTCTCGTCGGTAGATATTTTTGAGGATTTAGATTGGACCAAAAACGAATTAATTCCGATTAACCACACCCACACAATTAATATGGATGTAACCAAAAGAGCATTCACATTCGGATGTTTGGTGTGGCTAGATTTAATTTGCGAACCGGGTTATAACATCGATACCCTTACCGATCAGCACTCGTGGATTCCTGTGTTTTTACCTGTTTTTCCAGATGGAATTCAGCTTGAAGAAGGCGATAAAATTGTAGGAACCGTTGAGAGAATCTTGTGCAAGAACGAGTTTAATTTCGATTACATAGTTAAAGGAGAAGTGGTTCAAAAAGATTCGAAAGTTGAATTTTCTTATAACTCAATCCATCTTTCTGAAGAGCCATTAAACAATTCTTTTTACACCAGGTTCTTCGAAGTATTTAATAATTACAATAGCTATAGCATAGATCATCTTCAAAATTATATTGAGGAAAAACTTCCTGAATACATGGTGCCTAGTGCTTTTGTAGAAATGGGAGAATTCCCTTTAACCATAAACGGCAAATTGGATCACAAAGCATTTCCCGATCCCGATCTTCAATCTGCCATAGAAGATTATGTGAGTGCGACGAGCAATATAGAGAAAGCACTTGTTGAAATTTGGCAAGAGATTTTGGGACTTGATAGGGTTAGTTTAAACGACGATTTCTTTAAGATTGGCGGAGATTCGATTTTGAGTATTCAAGTATCTAGTAGAATTAGGCAAGCAGGATTTAATTGTCAGGTAAAAGAAATTTTCGAGCACAAAACCATATTGAAACTGTCTGAACATTTGAGCAAAAAGGATTTTTCTACTCAGATTCAATCGGAGCAAGGCATTTTAACAGGCGAAATAAACTTACTGCCAGTTCAGCAATGGTTCTTTGAAAAAAGAGATAAAAATGAATTCGCTAAATCCAATCATTGGAATCAAAGCTTTGTAATTAGGGTACCAGAACTGGATTCGAACCAACTAGAAAGTTATGTCGAGGAGTTAGTTGAATGCCATGATATACTGCGCGCTAAATATGTAAAAACCGACAACGAATGGAAGCAGATCTATCAATCTGAAATAGAAATTCCGAAGTTAAAAACCTTAGATGTTAGCAAACATGAAAGCGAAGAAATAGAGCAGATTCTAACAGATTGGCAATCAGGTTTTGATCTGGAAAAAGGTGCAATGTTTCAGGCAGGTTATCTATATGGCTACAAAGATGGAAGCGCAAGAATCTACTTTGCACTACATCACTTAATGGTGGATGGCGTAAGTTGGAGGATTTTAACCGACGACCTCAAGACATTATTCGATGGAAAAAAATTACCGCTTAAAGGAAGTAGTTATGGTCAGTGGACGGAAAAAATTAGCCGTTATGCAACAGAATACGCTTCGGAAGAAACCTATTGGACAGAGCAATTAAAAGCCCTGCCAGATTATCAATCGGTGTACGCAGAGCAAATTAGCTGCGAAGTAATTGTTGAATTTGATAAAGAAGTAACACAGTCGTTATTGAAGGAAGCATCCATGGCATACAATACAGAACTGAACGATTTATTATTGACTTCGCTCGCCTACACACTAAACGAAGTATCTGAAAACAACATTCAGGGAATTACTTTGGAAGGGCATGGTAGAGAAGACTTAGATCAGGCCATAGACCACAGCAGAACGTTGGGGTGGTTTACTTCGATGTACCCAGTGAAGTTAGAAATCAAAGAAAACTTGGGTGAGAGCATTCAGTTTATTAAAGATAGTTTAAGAGCAATTCCGAATAAAGGAATCGGGTTTGGCGCATTTGCATGTTCCGATAAAAACGATTACACCTTGCACGATTTGGCTCCAATTAGTTTTAATTATTTAGGACAATTTGAAACTCAAGATGGCTTTTGGCAAATTGTTTCGGAGAATAGTGGCAACAGTATTCATGCTGATAATACAGATAAAAACCTGATTAGTATTAACGGGATGATTTCTGGAGGGAAGCTTGGGTTTAGTTTCGTAACCAGACTTGGGGAAAGGCGAACCAAACATTTGGCTGATACCTTTAAAGAAACACTTGAGAAAATAAATGAGCATTGTAAAGACAAGCTAGAGATGCTTGGAAGCAGTTATACTCCTGGAGATTTTTATGCGGTGCAGCATGAAGGAGATTTGGCACATCTGCCATTGGTTAAAAAAATGGATAGCGAGCAAGGTTCATTTTTAATGACTGAGATTCAAAAAGCTTATCTCTTGGGTAGATTAGATACGTTCGAAATTGGTGGTGTTTCAAATCATGCCTACTACGAATTTAAGTACGATTCGCCACTAAATATTGGAAAGCTAGAATATGTAATAGACTCATTAATCTGCAATTACCCTGAGTTAAGGGTAGTATTCGATTCGGAAACACTTACCCAGCGGTACATCGATCATTCACAACTGAGTATCTTCAAAATTGCAACCGATAAATTCGATTGTGATTATAACGAAGAAATAGTATCTGAAACCAGAGATGAATTATCGCATTATGTATACGATGCAGGAGTGTTCCCAATGTTTACATTTCAAGTTACAAGATTCAACGATCGTGATGTTTTACATGTTAGTTTCGACTTGATATTGTTGGATGCTGAGAGCAGACAAACTTTCTTTAAAACGATAGACGAACTGTACAACAGCGAAACCGTACAGTTAACGCCAAACAAATTAAACTTTAAGGATTACCAAGATTATGTTTCATTCTTTAAGCACACATCGTGGTATGAAAACGATAAAAAATACTGGGTCGATAAAGTTGATAGCCTGCCATTGAGGCCAGAGTTGTTACTTAAATGTGAGCCAAAATCGTTGAAGAAACCCAAATTCGGAATTTCAAATCAGTATGTAGAAGAAGCAGTTTGGAATAAATTTAAACACAAAGCAACCACTTCTGGCGTGTCTACCTCGGCTGCCTTGTTGTCTTTATTTGGCTATGTGTTGTCTAGTTATTCTTCCACAAAAGCATTTTTAATAACCCTTACCGTCTTTAGCCGACACAGTATCCATCCCGATGTTAATTCTATTTGGGGCGATTTTACTTCCACAAATCTGTTTGGCTACAAGAATAAAAAAGGAACAATTAAAGATACTTTGCTCGCAACTCACGAAGATTTATGGGACGATTTGAGTCATGGTATGTTCAGTGGTTCCGAAGTGCAAAGAGAAATGCAAAGCAAGCACCAACTAAATCCTTTCCAGGCAGTTTCTCCAATTGTATTTACTGGTAGAGTGGGCGGTGATAGCGCAACAGATACCGATAATACTACGGAAAAGTATTTCTTAAATCAATCCGAAGATCAAGAATCAAGGTTGTTACTAGGGCAAACCTCACAAGCCTGGATCGACTTACAAGCTGTGGAAGTAGACAACAGATTCTTTAGTGGTTGGATGTATGTTGAGCAATTATTTGATAAAGAATTTATCGATAATCTAAATGCGGAGTATTGTTCTTTAATAGAACAATTAGCAGAAGCGGATTGGGAAAATGAAATGCCGTCGATTAATTTGCAGGAAGAAGATCGTGCTGTAGTTGAATCGGCAAATGATTTTTATCAGCTAGAGGTGAAAGAAACCTTGGTAGACATTTGCTTGTCTAGCATAGAAAACAACGGTGCCCACATTGCTGTTATAGATGTAGTTGGAGAGCATACTTATGAGGAAATAGGAACATACAGTTCGAACATTTCCAAGTATTTACAGGACCACAATCTTGCAAAAACGGATACACTAATTGGTGTGTTGAGTGAAAAAGGTCATCAACAAGTAGTTGCAACATTGGGAATAATGGAATCGTGTTCTGCATATCTGCCATTGCATGTAGAGTGGCCTTGCGGTAGAATAGACAGTATTTTGGAGGAAGGTTTTGTGAAAACAGCAATGGTATCTGAAGCAGTGTTTGCCAACAAAATTAAAGGCAGCGAGCTAGAGTCGAAATACAAATGGTTGATAATAGAAGAGGTGATGAAAACCATTTCGAAATCGGAAGACATAGCACGTCCGAAACCAAAGTTAACCGACATAGCTTATGTAATATTTACCTCGGGAAGTACAGGGAAACCTAAGGGTGTTACAATCGATCATAAAAGTGCAGTGAATACCATTGTTGCCGTTAACGAAAAATTTGATGTCACTAAAAAGGATAGCGTTTTGGCTTTATCCGAGTTAAGCTTCGACCTTTCGGTGTACGATATCTTTGGTTTCTTGGCAGCAGGAGGCACAATTGTATTTCCTGATCAGGAGAAAACCAAAGAACCATCTCATTGGCTCGACTTAATTAAAGAACATAAAATTACCCTATGGGATACGGTTCCGCAGTTAATGCAACTGTTGGTAGATTTTGCTTTGGATTCAGATCAATCCCTATCCACAATAAAAACCGTGATGATGAGCGGCGATTGGATTCCAGTTAAATTGCCATCAACCATAAAATCAATTAACGAAGACATTACCGTAATGAGTCTGGGAGGAGCAACCGAAGGAAGCATCTGGTCCATTTGGTTTGAAGTAAATGAAGTGGATTCGTCGTGGGATTCTATTCCATACGGACACGCCATGCCAAATCAAAAAATGTACGTGTTAAACGAGTTTGGCGAGCATTGCCCAGTGGGTGTAGTTGGAGATATTTATATAGGTGGAGATGGCGTTGCGGTAGGTTATTGGAACGATGAAGCAAAAACGGAAGCTAGCTTTATTGATCATGCCAACCTAGGCAGGATTTATAAAACGGGGGATTTAGGAAAATGGAATTCCAAGGCATATATAGAATTTGAAGGAAGGGTAGATTCTCAAGTTAAGATAAATGGCTACAGAATAGAGTTGGGGGAGATTGAGAATGTGCTCTTGCAAATCCCTGGAATTAAACAAAGTTATGTTGCTGTTAAAGAAAGAGATTCTGAATCTAAAAACAGCAAATATTTAGTTGCCTATTGCATCCCAGAGGATAAAAATAATGAACCTGATCCGGCAGAGATTCAAAAGAAATTGGAAGAGCTGTTGCCAGTATACATGATTCCGAGTGCATTAATTGCAGTGGATTCTTTCCCATTAACAAGTAACGGAAAATTAGATGTGAAGTCGTTACCAGATCCCGACTTTACTGTGGCAGCGGATAGTTACGTGGCACCAACCAACGATTCGGAAACGGAAGTTTGCAAAATATGGGAAGAAATATTAAGCAAAGACAGGGTAGGAATCACAGACAATTTCTTCATGATAGGAGGAAATTCCATATCGGCGATGCAAGTGGCACATCGCATAAATAAAGTATTAGAACTTAATGTGAAGGTGGCCGATATCTACAAACATGCAACCGTTGCGGTACTGGTACAGAACGTAATATTATTAGAAGAAAGTAACGAGAATATTGAAATGGTTTTTTAAGCAATCATAAAAACAAAAGAATATTTAATAGAAACCATAAGTTGAAAAAAGAGATTTAAATGAAAAATACTGCTACATTCTTTATTGAATTAAAAGCACATGCGGGATCGATTTGGTTGGAGGACGATAATATAAAATTTTCGGCACCAAAGATTTT
The DNA here is from genome assembly GCA_013214205.1 of Flavobacteriales bacterium. GTDB lineage: Bacteria > Bacteroidota > Bacteroidia > DT-38 > DT-38 > DT-38. The sequence continues at coordinate 6,318 of JABSPQ010000223.1, read as the reverse complement.
TCACACTGCCGATACCCACGATTTTATAAAAGGGAATAAGCCGCACATTATGTCGGTTTTGAGAGAGAACAGAGTGCATTCTAAAAGAGCATTCGACGACACAGATATATTTGCAGATGGCACCCAAAGCAACTATCCGCTAAGTCCGGCCCAAGAACGTTTATGGTTTATAGAACAGTACGAAGACGGAACCAACGCATACCACATGCCTATGGTGTTTGAGTTGGATGCTGCAATAGAAGTTGAAGGAATAAAAAAAGCACTGCAGCAAATTGTAAACCGACACGAAATATTAAGAAGTAGAATTGAGCAGGAAGAAGACCTGCGAACGGGGATTCAAGTGGTGCACAATGAGCCTTTAAATGTAGAAGAGGTTGTGTTAAAAGCCACTGAAGATTTTGTAAAATATATTTCCGACGACGTTAACCGCCCTTTCGATTTAAGCAAAGAATATCCGATTCGTGCCAACATTGTTTCTGTTCTTTCAAGTGAGGAAACTGGAATAAGCAAAAGACTTTTGGTAGTTAATACGCATCACATTGCAAGCGATGGCATGTCGATTAGTATTTTTCAAAACGAATTGCTAGCGTACTATTCTGCATTCATTCAGCACAATGAAGGATTTAGTTTGCCACCGTTGTCAATTCAATATAAAGACTACGCAAGTTGGCAACGAAATTTTTTGAGTGGGCCAACGCTTGAAAAACAATTGGATTATTGGAGAGAGAAATTAGGAGGCTTTCAAACATTAAAATTACCAACTGATTTTCCCCGACCAGCTACAATTGATTACAATGGAGCATTAGAATCCTTTACGCTGAGCAAGGAACTCAGTAAAAAGTTAAGAGACTTGGCGCTTCAATGTGGCTCGTCGTTGCACAGCGTAATGTTGGCAAGCATGCACATTTTGCTGAACAAATATACAGGCCAAAAAGACATTGTAATAGGGAGTCCGATAGCAAACCGAACCCATACGCAAGTTTCCGAATTGATCGGCTTTTTTGTCAATATCCAAGCAAACAGAACCATCCTAAACGATTCGCAAAACTTTACCGAATTGATTCAGCAAATTCATTTAGATCAAATAGAAGCGCAGTCGCACCAAGACCTTCCGTTTCCTAAGTTGGTCGAAGAATTAAAAGTAGAAAGAGATCAATCTCGACATCCGATTTTTCAAGTAATGTTCGAAGTGCAAAGTGTTGGGACGTTAAACGAACATTCTGATTCGCAGCAAAAATATTTCAAACCATTTAAACTCCAGGAAGCTTACGAAGTAGAACGATTTGATTTGTCGATGGTTATTGTTGATGTTGAGGAAGAACTGTTGGGGCAGATTAGCTATGCAACCAGCCTATTCGATAAAGAGTCGATTATCCCAATGATTGATCATTACCTTCAACTTTTAGAGCAACTTTCGAAATCTCCAGAAAAACCATACAGTCAGTTCAGCATCTTAAGTACCGAGGAGCATCAGAAAATAGTTTACGATTGGAATAAAACCGAAAAAGAATTTCCTCGAAACAAATCAATTATTGAAATGTTTGAAGAGCAGGCAAAATTAAACCCTACCAATATTGCCGTAGCTGCTAACAACAAACAACTGACCTATCAGGAACTTAATGAGAAAAGTAATCAACTAGCTCATTTTATTCGTGAGGAATATCAGGTTAAAACTAAAAAAGCCAAGAAAACCTTAATTCCGGATACGCCAATTGTACTGTGTTTAGATAGAAGTGTGGAAATGATAATTGGCATACTTGGCGTTTTAAAAGCAGGAGGAGCCTATGTGCCAATAGATCCGTCTTACCCGCAAGCGCGAGTAGATTATATGTTGGAAGATACCCAAGCAGAATTGATTCTTACTCAAAAATATCCAAGTCAATTCCGAGAGATTCAACTTCCATCAGAGAAAGTAATTCACATTGATGAGGGCGAGGAGTTTTATTTGGAACAACCCAAAACAAATATTTCTCTTAATAGAACTGGCAGTAATCTGGCATATATAATATATACATCTGGAACTACTGGGATGCCAAAAGGAGTGATGGTTGAGCATCAAGCTTTTTCTCAATTCATTTTTAATTTCAACGACTTTCTAACCGATAAAACTAACTCACCAAAAAGAGATACAATTTGTTTAACCAACTATGTATTTGATATTTTTGGATTAGAATATGCTCTTCCATTAGCATTTGGATCGAAGGTAACTTTGGCCACAATTGAAACTGTCAAAGAAGAATACCTCCACGATCATCAAATTATTCAGCAAACTCCAAGTGCACTATTTCAGCTAACGAAATTGCATCCCAACAAGCTCTCGGAACTTACGTGCTTGGTTGGTGGAGAGGCATTACCAACTTCTATTGCAGAGGAGCTAATTGACAAATTTCAAAAAGTAATTAACGTATATGGTCCAGCGGAAACCGTGATTTGGAGTTCGGCATTTGAAGTAAAAGATGCACAGCGACCATATATAGGTAAGCCGCTTTTTAATGAACAGTTTTTCATACTCGATCCGAATAATAACCCTGTTCCAATTGGTTTGGTTGGAGAATTATTTATAGGAGGCATGGGCTTGGCAAGAGGTTATTATGCCAACCCAAAATTGACGGAAGAACGATTTATTAGCAATCCTTTTGAAAAAGGAGAAGAGAAAATAAAAGGCTATAACAAACTGTATAAAACAGGAGATTTAGTGAGGTGGTTGCCCGATGGCAATGTAGAATATATTGGGAGAAACGATGACCAAATTAAGATTCGTGGATTTAGAATTGAATTGGGAGAAGTTGAAAAAGCGCTGTCGAAAATTCCGAGTATAGTTCAGAATTGTGTGATAGCATCGGATACCAATACCGAAATAGGAAGCAATAAATATTTGGTTGCCTACTATGTATTAGAGGACAACAATCGGACAGAAACGCCAACTTCAATTCAAAATGCGTTGATCCAAATGTTGCCAGATTACATGGTGCCCAATGCGTACATCGTGATGGATTCATTTCCATTAACCGTTAATGGAAAGTTGAATAAGAACGCTTTACCCAAGCACGAATTCACCGTAGCCGTTAAGGAATTTGTTGCACCAGTAACCCAAACAGAAAAAGAATTGTGCAATACTTGGCAGGAGATTTTGGAATTGGATAGGGTAGGGATAACCGATAATTTCTTCGAATTAGGCGGCACTTCTATTTCTGCAATCCAAGTTTCGTTTCAAATGAGCAAGGTTTTAAATGGAGTGGTAAAAGTGTCCGATGTGTTTAAATATAAGTCTATCGATAAAATGATAAACAGCATTCAGAACGAACACACAAACTATTTTGGACTCATTAATCAGTACAATCTAGATTATAACCACGACCTACCAGATTTTATTTTTATTCATCCTGCCTCCGCTGGGTCAGAAGTATATCAGGAAATAGCCGATAGAATTGCAAGCAAGTACAATTGCCTTGGCATAGACAATTACAATGTGCTGAATAAAGAAAAAATAGGTTCGTTAAATAAACTAGCGAACTATTATATTTCTAAATACGAGAGGAAATTTAGGTTGGGAGAACCAATTTATTTATTCGGATGGTCGCTTGGTGGACAGATTGCCCTAGAAATGGCGGCAGTTTTTGAAGCGAGGGGCTTTACAAATATTCACATTGTATTGCTCGATACCCATTTGATTTATTTAAGCAATCAGGAAATAGTAAACAACGAAACCCAAGTGGTTAACGATGAACACGTGCTTAATATTTTGAGAGAGAAAAAGTACGGCGAAAAATACATTCAGAATGTAGTTGCAGCGTTCAGTTTCGAGATGGAACTGTCGTCGTCTCCGTTAAGTAAATGGCTTGAGCATAGTAAGATTACCTTGTTTAAAGCATCGCAGTTGTATGATGGAGCAGATATGGAAACAACATACAAACAACTTGGATTTACACCAGCAAACAATGTGGATTTGGTTGCAGAGAATGTGGAAATTATTAAGCTCGATTGCAATCACCTAAACATTATCGAAACAAGCGGTGAGGAGATTGTAAAGCATCTTTTATCGAAAACATTCGCTACAGTTCCCAAATTAGAAACACTCTTGGTCTAGCTCTTTTAGCAAGATCCATCAACCAATTTATTCAACACTACTGAACTAACAAAGCATGAGAAAACCACTACTATTTTTACTTCATTTTGCAGGAGGCAGCAAATACTCATATAATTTCTTAAACCCATTTCTGGATAAATTCGAAGTTAAAGCAATTGAATTACCAGGGAGAGGCGAAAGAATGGGGGAGGACTTAATTACAAGTTTCGAATCGGCGCTTGAAGATACCGTTGAGCAGATTAGAAAACACCTAACAGGATCCGACTACATAATTTACGGGCACAGCATGGGAGCCATGCTTGCATTGGGTGCGGTAAACGAATTGGGCAAAAACAATGAAGGGCCAAAGGCAATTGTGGTAACTGGCAACGCGGGCCCAGGAACTTACGAGCCTACGATGAGGTCTCATCTTGGTCATGAAGAATTTGTTGAAGAATTGATAAATCTTGGAGGTTTTCCTATAGAGGTAATCGAGAATGAAGAATTGTTTGAGATGTTTGAACCAATTCTGCGTGCTGATTTTAAGATTGCAGAAACCAATTATAAATTCCAAGAGATTCAAATTGAGATTCCGATTTATACCGTGATGGGAAATGAAGAGAAGAACAATGAAAAGATTAGAAACTGGGAAGTATTCGCCAATTCAACACTCGAATCGGAAATTCTACCTGGCGACCATTTCTTTATTCATGAGCATGCCCAAAAGATTGCCGAAAAAATAGATTATAGCTATGATCACAATCAAGTATTGCAAAACTGAGATTGTTGATCCTGTTTCGTTTTCAAGGCTATTGGCTCAACTTCCTAAGTTTATGCAAGAGGAAGTGCTGTGGTATAAATTTAGTGCCGACAGAAATTCAAGGTTGTTAGGAAGGCTTATGCTAATGTCGGCGATTAAAGAATCGGGTGGGGATGAAGCACTAATCGATACTTGGCAACGCGATGAGCACAATAAGCCCTTCATCTCGGGGTGGAATAATTTTAACATTTCTCATTCTGGTGATTATGTTGTGCTTGCCTACGGCGAAGATTCAATGGGAATTGACGTAGAGCAAAATTCAAAAGACCTTGCCACAGACCTCCTTCAATATTTTCATAAGAACGAACAGAAGTACATTCTAAATTCTACCGACAAAAAATCGGCTTTCTATTACGTGTGGGTGAGAAAAGAAGCACTGCTAAAAGCAACCGGAATTGGAATTGTAAATGGGTTAGATCAGCATAGCTGCCTGTCGGATTCGATATCCATTTCTGGTACTTCGTGGAATGTAAAGTCAATTGAACTTGATTTAGGTTATTTCTGTAGTATCTGTTTTAAGGGAAATCATGAGATTTGTATGGAAGAGTACAAGGGAGTTGAGGTGGTTAGTTTTTAGGTTAGCGAACCCTAATGGCTAGGCAGCAAAACAAACTAAACCCAACTTGCTTAATTGTTAATAGGCAGAATAAAAACACCCCCAAATCGTTAGATAAGTACGAGTCCCAAAGTGTCGAAAAAGGCACCCGAAAGTCCAAAGAATTCGACTTGTCCCTACATTCACCGTAGGGGTATGTTCCCTATATGTTCCCTGTATCTTCCCTATATGTACCCTATACCTTCCCTAGTTAGAGGGAGTTTAGATGGATGTAACTTGAGTCTTACTCAAATCCAATTTGCGTATTACCTTCATCCTACTTCAAACCTAATCACCACCAAGCCACACTATTCTTTCAAACATTGCGTTATCACCACAGCTTACAAAGGTTTTAAATAAAAAAACCAAACGAGACCAGACGAAATTATTTCAAGTCAATAAGAAAAAAGACACATTTTCTACCAGACTTATTTTTTCATGTAGTAGTCGCAAGTTTGCAACTTGTGACCAGTCGCAAAGCTTAATCCTGACATTGATTGTCATGGGTTGCAACTGGTGATACATCACATAAGCAAAATAAAACCAATCAAAAATGCCCAAGTTACAACAGCCTGCCCAACCCTTAGGGCGCGGCAAAGCCTTTTGCCATGTCCTTTAGAGTCTACCCTGACATTTATCGTCATGGGGCATAGAACAGAGAAAAGCGAACCCCAACCCAATACGAATTATGGTTAATTACTCAAGTTTCGCACCTAGATCGATTTAATTAAGGTCCTGATATTCAAAGCTATTAGTTTTCACTAAAAATCCAAAATCTTCGACATTTGCTATTATTTGGCGTGTAATATATTCAATATCAATGTATTCAATTATTTT
>JABSPQ010000222.1 GCA_013214205.1 Flavobacteriales bacterium | reverse complement strand
GTTTAGAATTTTAATTGAAATCGTAATCTGCTCGGATCATAACTTTACCTGTGTGGTAAACAGTGTTTAAACCTGTTGTTAAAGTTGAGTTAAAGCCTGCGAATGTGCCGCCTAAAAAATCTACTTCAAAAAAGATTCCTTTAACCTGAGGGTTATCCGAAATGATTTTATATCCAACTTCTTTCTGATCTCCTTTCTTTTTCTGTGCCATTAATCCAAACGGAGCAAGCATAGAAAGTGCTATTATTAAAATTGTTTTCAGTTTCATAATGTGTTTGATTTTTTGATTATTCGCAAATGATACGAGCGTATGTATCGTAGTACTTGTAGGTAACGATCCAGCTGCCAGCATCGTAACGGAAATCCATACCGCACAATTCGATAATGTAACGACCGTCCTCGTATGTAATGTATACTTTGGTTGGATTTGGGCCATTGGGAGGAGCAACTAACGTAGAACTATGATTAGGGAATTTACCAGTAACATATGCATAATAGGGACCAGAAGGATTTGAACTTGCAGTAAGAGAGTAAGCTTGCATAATGTTCGGCATTCCAGAAAAAGTAATTGTAATTATCTCGCCTTCGGCTGTAGTTGCTTCTACATAAAAGTTTCCATCCGAATTAGAAGTGGTAAAATCTACGTTGGTAAACATGCTAGTGGTAGCAGCTCCTCCATCAAAATAATACGTGATAGCTTGGTCTGTACTCATACAGCTATTAAAATATTTATCACATTCATTGCACGAACCACCACAATCGGTTCCTATTTCATCTCCGTCCATTGTTTCGTTAAAACAGGTTGCAGGAGCGTCTCTTTTATTGGTGGAGAGCTCTACATCATCTCTGAGCTCGTCTTTTCGACATCCTATGGTTGTGATCATTAAAATCACAATAAAAAAATTGATTACTTTCATTTGGTTTTACTCATTGGTTATCACGAATATACACATTTTTAATAAAAATGTTGGAGTTGAAAACAATCAAGACTTGGGGTAGATTTACTAAATTGGGGTATTAGATTAAACCTTTATTAAACATGAACAATTTCAGTTTTATCCTCTGCACCTTACTCTTTATCAGTTTTTCCGCTTGTAAAAAAGATGAAGTATTAGATCCTCAGGTAACTAGCGATAATGCAGTTGTAATTCCCGATGACAATTTTAAATCTTATTTAATCTCTAATTCCGAAATTAACACCAATGGTGACGACGAGATTCAGTTTGAAGAGGCAGCAGCATTTACAGGACAAATTGATGTTAATTATATGGAGATTAGCGATCTGACGGGAATAGAGATGTTTACTGCTTTAACAGAATTAGATTGTATGTTTAATTCAATTTCTAACCTCGATCTTCTTAATAATACAAAACTAACGGAATTAAGCTGTGCTAGTAATAATTTGACTTCCTTAAACATTAGTCAGAATTTAGAATTGATCTCTTTGAATTGTGGCGCAAACTCTATTACTAGCTTGGATGTGTCAAAGCATACTTCGCTTGTTCATTTAAATTTTCAATCTAACTTGTTGGACGAAATAGATGTTTCTAACAATACATTATTAACGTTGTTATCATGTTCAATAGTTCGTTAAGTTTTTATGCAGCTATTTTTCCATACTGTAAGGCTTCATTAATCTTGATTTGATTTATAGGCTTGTCTGGGTCAATAGCGAACAGTGATAAAAATCGATAGATTAATAACTTATTGTTGTATAGGG
>JABSPQ010000221.1 GCA_013214205.1 Flavobacteriales bacterium | reverse complement strand
TGAAATATCTTCGTGTTTCAGCATGTTTTGTACTTTGTGTGTGATACTTAAAGATACAACAAAACCAAGGGATTACCTTGGTTTGCATGCTGTTTTCATGCCATTAAACCCTCTAAAGTAAGGGTGCGAAACTTGAGTTATGTTTAAAAGAATAAAATCTTGTGGTGCTAAAAAACGGGTGTATGTACTTAAGTGGTTTAAATTTACATCCACAATACTCAATAAATTAAATTATGAAAAATTCAATTGTTATAAAGGCTGCGGCCTTAAGTTTACTTTTTGCATTTACTTCTGTTTTAACATTTGCCCAAATGGGAGAAGCTCCCATGGAAGATCATGGAATGGGTGAGCCAGGTAAGGGAGAACCTAGCCCTAAAGAGCCTAAATTGAAAAGTGAGCACCCTTGGACAATTGATGCTAACATGAACGAAGCTGGGAATGTTGTGCTGGTTGATCCTTTAATGGAGCACAATGTTGGAATTGGAGTTGATGGGGCTGGAGCAACACACAAATTAACTGTTAATGGAATGGTGTACAGTTTGAATGGTGGCTTTATGTTTCCTGACGGAACGATACAAAGCACCGCCTTGCAAACGAACTCGGACGGGATTTTCGAAACAACGGAGGCGAACATTACAGGGAGCCTAAAGATTGGAGATAATTCGCTTTGGATTACTTCTTTGGAGGAAGAGGGTGAGTATGCAAATAACATATATACAACCTACGAACCTCTTAGAATTCAATCTCAAGCAGATAAAATAAGAGGTAAAGTTATTTTGGGAGAGCCTCATAAACAAAATACTATTATTAATGGTGGTAAAAATATAGGGAACTTAGCTATTGGTACTTCGCCAGGTTACGCAAAACGGATAAATGCGAAATTGATTTTGTCGAAAGATACAGATGATAAGGATTATTTTAATATAGTGCCAATGGGGTATGAAGACAAATCTGTATTTATTGTGAAAAGCAATGGGAATGTTGGGATTGGCACCGCGGATCCTATAGAAGCATTTCAAGTTGGCGAAAGAATTGTAATACATGATGGTATATCAAGATTATTCGCTGATAATTACCACCATGATGATATTACTGGAGGGGAAAATGTTGTTGAAGGTTTTTCCTCTGGCATATGTTTTACTAATTCGGGAAAACTTTGTTTAAGCACTTCAGCTGATATGCCAAGTGGTTCTCCTATTAATTGGAAGCATAATATAATACTTCATCCTCCAAGTGCAACTTTGCCTTCTGGGAAGGTCGTATTTAGTAGCCCAACAGAAATAAATAATAATTTGGAAGTGCGAGATGTTTTGAATGCTGGGCAAGTGACTACCTCTAAATTGGTTGTTTATAATGCGGATGGATACAGCAATGCATCTATAACCGAAGAAGGCATAATATCGGCTAGAGGGCTTGATTTAATAGCAGGAGACATTCCCGATTATGTATTTGAAGCAGACTACGAATTGTTGAGTTTGGATGAAGTACAAGCGTTTATAACGGCTAACAAGCATTTGCCCAACATACCATCTAAACACGAAATAGCTGCCAACAACCAAGTTGTAAATGTGGGTGAGATGCAGTTACAGATACTCCGTAAAGTTGAAGAGCTTACGTTGTACATGCTTCAATTAAAAGCAGAGAATGAGCAGTTGCAAGAACAGTTGGACTTATTGAATGCTAAGTAAACCTTATTCCATTAAAAAAATGAAGCATATAGTTTACATAGCTTTTGTATTGGGTGTTTTGATGCCCGTTGTTGGTTGGGCACAACCTCAGAACATAGGTAAGTTTATACGATCAGTGAAAAGTCTTGAATATGATGAGCCGATTTTACGCCCGCCTGGTAGAAATTATAAAGAAGTTAATTTGGAAGCTTCTGAATACATAAAATTTAAGCAGGATTTTTCTTATCGAGTTGACACAGCCGAACCAGAACACTTTTTAAAGGCCAGAATAAACAAATCAAAATCTTTCGACATCAACGATTACCAAGCTGGCTTTACAAGTTATGATTTTGATACTATAAAAATAGATACGGATCGTCCCGTGGGTTTAACAGCTGGTGGGCATTCTGTGGATTTATCGGGCGGGGCCAACTACAATATACCTATTCATATCCCTAGTGGTACAAATGGCATGGTGCCAAGTATAAGTATAAACTATAACAGCAATGCAAGTAATGGGGTTGTAGGGTATGGTTGGAACATAGCTGGCTTGTCGGCCATTACAAGAAGCGGAAACACCATATTTAACGATGGCAATGTTACCCCCGTAAAATTGAACGATGATGACCACTTTGCTTTAGATGGAAACCTGCTTATTCCTCTTGAAGGAAATAACGGGCAGAACAATACTAAATATGGCACCAAGAATGAAAGTTTCTCTCAGATAACTTCTTTTAAAACAGGTAATGACTTCGTGTGGTTTAAAGTTTTTACCAAGGAGAGAGCGACTATTGAGTTTGGCAGAACATTAGATTCTAAATTAATGGCAGAGGATAGCACCACGGAAATATTGTGGATGGTAAACAAAATTACCGATGTACATGGTAACTATATAACATTCTCTTACAAGCAGATGGGGAACCAAGTAGTTATTGAGAAAATAGAGTATACCGGAAACGAAATAGCCAATTTAGATCCTTACAATAAGATTGAATTCTTTTATGATATCCGAGAAGATAATTCTTATGCTTATGTGGCTGGATCGAAGATTGAAATTAATGCGTTACTGAGGAGGGTTGAAGTGTCTACCAAAGGAATTATTTACAAACAGTATCAATTTGACTATAGCATGCAATTGTATTCTATGCTCAAGGAAGTTACAGAAATTGATGCTGGCGGAAATAAACTGAATAGCACTAAGTTTAAATATAATGATGCGCCGTCGCATGCAATTGTTGTGAATAAAAGTGGAGAACGCGATAATTTGAAACAACTTACTAGTGATGATAATTGGGTTTATCATCCTGGCGATTTTAATGGGGATGGATTAACCGATTTTCTGGCTATTAAGTATACATACGATGATGATGAGGCTTGGTATAGTGATTGGAGAATTTTTATAAATAATAACAAACTAGGGAATAATGGGTTTTTGGCACATAGAGTTCTTCCGAAAGGAGGACCAACAGTTCCTAGTTACCTCAGCAGAAGTGTAAATGAAAGCAGTTTTACTAAAGGTAGTTTGCAGTTTATTGACGATGTTCGTATTTATATAGGTGATTTGAATGGTGATTTAAGGGACGATATTATTGTGGGTTCACGTGGATGGAAATCTAGCTCAAACGAGAGCGCCAGTAAAAAACATTGGTATTATCGAGCATTGTTTTGCGAAGGAAATACTGATGGATACTTTTCAGACAATCCTGATTATTATGTGAAAGAGCCATTACATCAAAAGACTATTATAGGTGGTAAAGAAAATCATTTTCATTCTGCTGTATTAGGAGATTTTGATGGAGATCGAAGGCAAGAGTTGTTTACCTATAAAACATTGTCAGGTGATTATCACATAGATTCATTTGACGGAAGGATTGACGTATCTCAAGATGGAAACTTGAATAACAACATATCGTCTAATCGTCCTTTTTGGCTTGTAGGAACCGATTATGATGGCGATGGCACAACTGAGTTGATATTTAAAGCTGAGTATATAAATACAATAGTTCGTTAAGTTTTTATGCAGCTATTTTTCCATACTGTAAGGCTTCATTAATCTTGATTTGATTTATAGGCTTGTCTGGGTCAATAGCGAACAGTGATAAAAATCGATAGATTAATAACTTATTGTTGTATAGGG
>JABSPQ010000220.1 GCA_013214205.1 Flavobacteriales bacterium | reverse complement strand
CAAATTACCAGTCAATTAATAATCCTGAAAAATGAATATTTTTGTTAAATAAAGTAGCTTGATGAAGCGCTCTTTTTGCACATGAAAATGACTGGTCAGTTTAAACCGGTATGGGGTGGTCACTATGACCGGCATCTCCAGGCTTGGTAACAAACTCAATACCAGCAGGAACACTTATTCCATCTCCGTAATACAAACCCATTAGAAAACAAACCCCTTTAACGGTTTTACCAGAAACATGATCATAATGCCAGCAAATCAATTCACTTTCATCCATGTAGGGCTTTGCCTGAATACTGTCATCTACAATGAAAATAGCTTCATTATCAACAAGCTCTTGACAAATTATGTTGGCCTGTTTCCACACATGCTTCTCATTCACAAAACCACTAGATAAGAGTCGAGTGAATTTATCATGACTTATTACATTGTCTGTAATATCTGATAACCCTGTACACGTTACCTGAAAAGAACTGGCCATTGAGCCCTCCTGATAAATCTGCAATAAGTTTTCAACATCCATATGTAAATTTATCATTTATAACTGCGTAACAAGAGTTAATTATAAGAGACCATGAAATTAACACCTACTTAATTAATAAGCGAAAAGACATCGGAAAAAGATGATTTTATTCACAATTGGTTGTTTAAAATACATCATATTATTCTATTTCTAAATCAGTTAGGTTTGCTTTCCGTTTTTGCTTGAGACATCGATTATTACTTTGAATAAAGAAAATATACTATTGATTTGCTCGATATTAAATAATGGTTAATTTTGGCGTCGTTATACATGGATTAACTGAAGAATAAATGGAGCATTTCCAGATAAAGACAGTTTAAGAACATGCTTAGAAACAGATAAAGTTGGATACTAAATATAACAGTATAATGTTGCACACATCTTGCATAACTGCCAAGGTTATCATTAGTTTATCAAATCATAATATTATATAATATGAACGCCGTATTAATAGTCGCCATAGCAATTCTAGCCTACATTGTGGTATCGCAAATATTTAGGGTATACGAATTAATAAGAGAACTAGATGGTCCGAATGACAGGAATACTATTGTAACCGATACCGAAAATAAGGTAATGGCAAATGGATTTGTCATGTTTATGGTGCTCTTATTTGCGATGTTTGTTTACTGTATGGAAGTTTATTGGCCGCTAAGGTTGCCAGATGCAGCATCTGTACATGGAGCAAAAATTGATGATTTAATGAACTTCAACTTTTTGTTTGTAACGTTGATCTTCTTAATATGTATTGTTATGCTTTTCGGTTTTTGCCTTAAATTCTATGGAACTAAGGATAGAAAAGCATCTTATATCCCTTTTCATCACAAATTAGAATTGGCTTGGACAATTCTTCCTTGTATTCCTTTAACTTTTATTATTATATGGGGATTAATTACTTGGAATGAAATTACTTCAACTCCTCCTGAAGATGGTATTGTAATTGAATTGTACGCAAAGCAATTTGACTGGAGTGCAAGATATACTGGAGATGATGGCGAATTAGGACCTTTAAACTACTTATTGATTAAGGATTTAAATTACATGGGCATCGATCCTAAAGACGAAAGAGGTCAAGACGACATCGTTGTTAAAGGTGTATTCCACATTCCTGTTGGAAAATCAATCAACCTTCAAATGAGATCTCAAGATGTAATTCATAGTGCATACCTACCTCACTTTAGAGTTCAAATGAACTGTGTACCGGGTATGACAACAAGATTTCACTTTACACCAACAAAAACTACTGCTCAAATGAGAGAAGAATTAGGTAATCCTGATTTTAACTTCTTATTGTATTGTAATAAAATATGTGGAGCAACACACTTCAACATGCAAATGGATGTAATTGTAGATACCGAAGAAGATTACAAAGCTTGGCTAGCTAATCAAAAAACTGTTACTGAAAAAGGTATGATAGCAGTAATTGAAGACTTAGAAGAGAACACATCTGTTGTAACAAGCGGTTTGGCATTAAAATAATTGAATATTAGAGTAAAGATTAGTTTATTATGAGCGATCACGGACACCACCACAAGGAAAGTTTTATAACCAAGTATATATTTAGTCAGGACCATAAGATGATCTCTAGACAATTCTTGATTACTGGTATTTTCATGGCGACAATTGGTACTATCATGGCGTCGTTGTTTAGAATCCAGTTAGGTAACCCCGGTGAGCCTTCTGCAATTCTTAACTTCTTTTTAGGAGATGGTTGGGCACCAAACGGAATAATGGATCCTAACATGTATTTAGCGTTAGTAACATTACATGGTACTATAATGGTATTCTGGTTACTTACTGCTGGTTTATCAGGAACGTTTGCCAACTTACTTATTCCGCTTCAATTAGGAGCAAGAGATATGGCATCAGGTTTCTTAAACATGCTGTCTTATTGGTTCTTCTTCGGAGCAACTTGCGTATTGGTATCGTCTTTTTTTATTACTGGAGGCCCTGCTTCTGGTGGTTGGACAGTTTACCCACCTTTATCTGCATTGCCTGAAGCGATGCCTGGTTCTGGTTTAGGTATGGATTTATGGTTGGCTGCAATGACATTATTTGTTGTTTCATCCTTATTAGGCGGTCTTAACTATATAGTAACCATCTTTAACCTTAGAACTAAGGGTATGACAATGTTTAGAATGCCGCTTACAATTTGGGCGTTGTTCTTAACAGCTATATTAGGTGTACTTTCTTTCCCTGTATTATTTGCATGTGTGTTGTTGTTAATCTTCGATAGAACATTCGGAACAGCATTCTACTTATCAGATATATTTATAGCAGGAGAGGCGTTGCCAGCACAGGGTGGTAGTCCAATATTGTTCGAGCACTTATTCTGGTTCCTAGGTCACCCAGAAGTATACATTATTATCCTTCCTGCTTTAGGAATTGGATCTGAGATTATATCTGTTAACTCTAGAAAACCAATCTTTGGATATAAAGCGATGGTTTTCTCAATCATAGCAATTGGTTTACTATCCTTTATTGTATGGGGACACCATATGTTTGTAACAGGTATGAATCCATTTATTGGAGCAGTATTTACCTTTACAACATTGTTAATTGCCATACCATCGGCGGTTAAAGTATTCAACTACTTAGCTACATTATTTAGAGGAAACATTCAATTTACTCCAGCCATGTGTTTTGCAATTGGAATGGTATCTACCTTTATTACTGGTGGTGTAACAGGAATTATCTTAGCAGATAACGCATTAGATATCAATCTGCACGATACTTACTTTGTTGTAGCTCACTTCCATATTGTAATGGGACTGTCTGCAGTACTAGCGATGTTTGGTGGTGTGTACCACTGGTACCCTAAATTATATGGTAGAATGATGAACAAGACGTGGGGATACATTCACTTCTGGTTTACATTCATCTGTGCATACGGTACGTTCTTTCCTCAGCACTTCTTAGGATTGGCTGGTGTACCTAGAAGATATTATTCTAATACAGAATTTCCTTTCCAAGAAGACTTTGTTGACTTGAACTTTGTGGTATCGGTTTTCGCAATCGGTGGAACTTTATCTCAAGGTATCTTCTTAGTGAACTTCTTCTATAGCATCTTTAAAGGAGAGAAAGCAGTTCAAAATCCTTGGAGAGCAAATACATTAGAGTGGACTACACCTGTAGAGCATATTCACGGTAACTGGGAAGGCCCATTACCAACTGTATACAGATGGCCTTACGATTATTCTAAGCCTGGCAAAGATGAAGATTTTGTTCTTCAAACAGTACCATTGGCTGACGGCGAGTTGGATCAAGGCGAAGATTATCATTAGGAAAAAAAGATTATAAAGACATTATTTAATAGCTTAAATAAATTACAATGGCAGGAGAAGTAACAAAAGACATTTCGCAAGAAGAACTCTGGGGAGGTGGAAGATCACCTTTTAGTATGAGTTATGGTAAAATGAT
>JABSPQ010000219.1 GCA_013214205.1 Flavobacteriales bacterium | reverse complement strand
GGAGGTAGAATAACCTAGTCACAGGGAGAATATATGTTGCTTTTTGTACTCAATGAAGGAGAGTTGGCTTTTCTTTCGGTACACCGGCGTAGCGTAGTTTCATGAGTCCGAAGGCGAACAAAAATAGGGGCAAAAATAGGGACAGATTGTATGTTTAAAAAAAATCTCTAACCCATCCTATTCGTAGAATATTTTAGATTAGAGATTCATCAAAAAATCTGTAATATGAAAAGTACGAAAAATAAGTTTAACGGAACTGCTTTTGTTGGAATCGATGTTCATAAGAACTCATGGAAGGTATGTCTAATAAGTGAAGGCGGCTTCAAAAAAGAGTTTAGCTGCAATCCAGAAACACAAGTTTTAATTTCTTCCTTGTTGAAATTATTACCCGAATTCCAGTTCAAATGTACTTACGAAGCTGGGTTCAGTGGGTTTTGGTTGTGTGATCAATTGAATTCTCATGAAGCTTTTGAATGCATTGTTGTAAACCCAGCTGACATTCCTACAAGTAACAAAGATAAGTCTCAAAAAGAAGATCGACGAGATGCTCGGAAAATAGCAACTCAGTTAAAAGCAGATGCTTTACGGGGTATTTACGTTCCTTGTGAAGAGGATTTGGGATTAAGAGAAATACAAAGAATCAGATACACCATCACCTCGGATTTAACGAGGTGGAAAAACAGGACCAAATCCTTTTTGTTTCGTCATGGAATCACTCCACCTACAGATCTGTTTCCTTGTTCTCGTTCTCATTGGACAGGAAAATTTATTAAATGGTTGAAAAGCATTGAATTCAAGGAGCCTTCCTTGCGTTTTTCTTTGGATCAACTCATTGTGAGCGTAGAGATTTTACGTGATAAGAAAAAGGAAATACTAAGCGAACTTCAATTGAAAATAGAAGAATCAAAATTTAAAGATTCCTACTTGAAATTAATTGAGATACCAGGCATCGGTACCATCGGAAGTGCCACAATAATGACAGAAGTTATTGATATTAAAAGGTTCTCTTCTTATGAAAAGTTCCATTCCTTTATTGGTTTAATCCCAAGCACAAATAGCTCTGCTGAAACAGAAAGGGTCAGAGGCATTACTAACAGAGCAAACAAAAGGCTACGCTCAATACTGGTCGAAGCATCATGGGTAGCAATACGACATGATACGGACCTATTTAATTTGTATCATCAGCTGAAACAAAGAATGAATACAAACAAAGCAATTGTCCGAGTAGCAAAGAAACTAGCAACTAGGATTAGGTATGAACTTTTAACACTTGAAATGAAAACAACATAAAACCACCGCACACATTCCCTTTTACCTTTTCTTTTTTGAAGGCAAAAGGAATTGTTTCTAACGCAATTAAATACTAACCATCAACAAATAAATTCTTGACAGTACTTTATTGATGGACTGTTAAATTAACGCCTGCTGCAGATCACTGAACAGCTTGGAACAGGTTACAGCCATCATTCTTAATAAATTAAAAAATAATCCTGTGGCTACTTTGGTAGACCATTTATTGAAGGTTGTTGTTAAGATTTATAAATGTTGATGCAAAACTACCTAGTAATGGAATAAGATAAATATGTAAAATAATTAAGGCAATCCTCTAGGTTTTTAACATAGAGGGTGTTATTTAATTTGTGATGAATTGCTACGCCATCCTTTTCGGAGTCGAATTATTCGCCTTCGGACTCATGAAACTGCGCTGCGCTTGTGTACCGAAAGAAAAGCTCCCTAAGGCCGAAGATGGGTTACTATCT
>JABSPQ010000022.1 GCA_013214205.1 Flavobacteriales bacterium | reverse complement strand
CCCTGAAAAATACAATAATAAACCTCCTTCTCTCATTAGTATAAATATCTGATTATCAGATAAATATACGTATAATTAACGGCAAAAACAATACAATTAGCTGATATTTAGATAGTTATGATTTAGATGCGTTTGCCCTGGTAGGGATAGAGGTGTTTATTGTTTAATCGAAATTAATTGTAAAATTGTACTTTCCTTTTAATCCTAGCGGAATGCGTTTATATCGAGTATAGATTAACTGGAAGAAGAAATAATAATAACGATCAAAATATTGAATAAAGAAGTCCATGGAAATAGACGCTAAAACATCTCTCATCATCTCACTAATTAAAATGGCTCAGGTAGATGGGCATGTTAGTCATGCTCAACAAATGAACATAACGATTTTGTCTGACGAGATGGGAGTTGAAGGAGGATTAATTGCCATGTTAAAACAGAACTTAAGCGCTGTTTCCGTTGTGGTTCCTAAAACAAGAGAGAAAAGGGTTGAATATTTTTGGCGTGTGCTCACTATGATGAAAATGGACATGCAAATTAATGAGAAGGCTATTGAGATGGGTAAGGATGTGGGTATAGCACTTCAATTTACCTACCACGAAACCGAGAGCATTGTTGCGTACATGGTAGCCAATGTAAACAAGTTCATTAAGCTCGAAATGCTTGAAGAAGAAATCGTTGAAATCAACAAACGTCCTAAATTAAAGTCGCCTAAAAAGGGTTTTATGAAATGGATTTCTGAGTTGTTTGGTAAGTGAAACCCCATCCTCTCTAATTCAAGTGTCCGCTTGGATTAAGAGAGGTTGTTACTTGGAAAATTGATTTGTACCCAAACTGGGCATTTGCGTAGAAGAAGGAATTAGTGGAGCAGATTGACGATGTATGCGTAATTGGTGTAAAATACAATGGTGATGGAGTCGCTTCATAAGCACATTTGAAATATGCTACTTTAATGATTAATTACAACAAAACTAAAACACATGATCAATAATTTCTTAACCTTATTCTGTTCTTGTGAATGATTAAACTTCCTGTCGACTTGGGTAATAAAGTTTATTGAAATTGCTCTGGTTAATATCGAACAGGTTTTGTTTTGTAATCTAATTCAATAACCCAATCAAATAAACATACCCACTGGCCAAAACCAATTGAAAGAAGGCAAATGGTACGGCTTTCACAATAAAGCCTACAAAAGACAGCTTAAGGTTGTTCTTGGCAATAATAGTAACGGCAACTACAGTTGAAGCACTTCCTATCGGTGTGATGTTACCGCCTAAGTTAGCGCCATAAATAACAGCCCACCAAAAATTTTGAGCAAATTCTGGTAGATTACCCATCGTCTTTGCAAGCATTGCTGCAAGTGGAATGTTATCTGTAACCGAACTGGCAATTGAGCTTGCCCAGAGCAAAGCAATCGGCCCAGCGGTATCTCCAAGGTCTATTAGTTGAACCACGCCACCGCCAATTAAATGCAATACCTGAGCATATTCCATAACGCCAATTACCACGAATAAAAAGGCGAAGAAGAAAAGTAAATCCCAGTCAATTGCCTTGTAAGTTGTTTCTGTTTTATTCTTGATTTTAATCATCATCAATATTCCAAAAGCCATTGCTACAAAGCCAATTCCTAAATCTTGGATGTAGGGAATCAGGTCTGTCATGGCTAAAACAAGAATAAATGAGATGAAAACAAACCATCCTAATTTGAAAAAAGACTTAGATTCAACGCCAGCGTTCTCATCAAAATTGGTAATTAATAAAGCTGCATCCGCTTTTTCTTGATCCGTTTTAAGTGGAGATATCTTGAACAGTTTACCAGCTAAAAAAATCGTTCCGGTAGTTGCTACAAGCACATAGGGAGCTGAAATAACAAAGAAAGATGCAAAGGATATTCCTGCTGTGTTACCCACAATAATATTCGGAACAGAGCTTATTAATGTCAACAGGCCGCCAATGTTGGTGAGCAATCCTTCGCAAATTAGAAAGCCTAAAAGCAGACTTAGCTTCTTTAGATTAGACAGAGAAACAACCGTTAAAGAACCAATAATAAGCATGGCAGTTACATTGTTTAAGAGCGCGGAGAAAACTACTGTCATAATGGAATAATAGATGAGCAACTTAAAAGGGTCGCCCTTTGTCATCTTAGTAAGCTTAATAGCAAGCCACGAAAATATGCCACTCTTAGAAGTGATATCAATAAAAATACTCGATCCTAAAATAATGGCTATCACACCCCAATCAATAAACTTCACAAAGAAAGGCATGTGGCTTCCATGGGAATCAATTGAGCTAAAAATACCAGTAGCTTGTCCGAGGATAAGAGCAAAAACTGCGGCCACACCAGTAATTACAGATTTATGAGCATGTATTTTTTCTTCGAGCGCCAATGCTAATACCATCAGAACAAGTAGTCCTAAAAATAAAAAGGTAACGCCCATAGAAACGTCTGTGTGGATAGAGTTTAATAGAATCATGAGTTACTTGGATGCTAAACTAGCAATGTGGCTACGTTGGGAAATTGGATGGTTAATGAATGGCCTAAACTGTGCATGGCCATTTTAGAATCGTCTTCAGCTTCAAAAACCAACAAATCAATATTGTGTTCTTTAATAAGCTTTTCGTAGCAACTAACTATTTCTCCAAACTCGCAATGAATGGTAGTTTTTAATTTGTCGTTGTTCAATTTATCTGCGACACCATTAAAGAAATCGGCAGATAATTCGAGAATGGTTTCTTTAATATTTGTTTCGGCAAACTCAGTATTGATTCCCGGTATTTTTTCGATTGCCCCCATGTAATATTTGAAAATGCTCTCATCTTCAACATGAATTAACGTAATGTGTTTGAGCTTATTTTTTAAAAGCAGCGCTTTGTTTATCAGTAAACTATTGTCGATTTGATGATCGAATCCGATTCCGACAGAATCAATCACGAAATTATCCAATTCATCAGGTAATACAAGAACAGGCATTTTGCAAACCTGTGTAATAGTCTCAAGAATTGGGCCCACGCTAAAAATAAGGTCTTTGTTTGGAATTCCAAGTTGCCTTTGGATCAAGATTAAATCAGGTTGCCATTCATCAATTTTAGATTTGAGTTCATCCCAAGAAAAACTGTCGTTGTATTGAAAAGATTGGCAATCCGCACTGTATTCACCAATAAAGGCGTTCAGCTTCGCAAGATTGTCGACGTCGCCTATTACAAGTGCTTTGTTTGGCTCAAATGGCTCATGAACATATTGATGTTTGACCGATCTTTTGAATATGGATTCAAAGACGTCTAAGTTGTTTTCGTAGGCTTTCATAGTTTATGATATTGCTGTAGCGAAAGTATTAAAAATAGCGTTGTGATGCTATTTGGTAGGAGAGAGTCGATTTTGTTGTTGAATTGTTATGAAGTCGCGTTAAAGTGTGTTCAAAATACCTGAAAGTGCACTTTGTTGTCTGTTTATGTAGGTAGTGATGATTCTGAATTGGTTTTAATCATCTATATCCTTTTTGATCTCTTTCAGCTCTAGTGCTTTTAATTTAACCAACTCCTTTTTATAATCCGTTTTAACCTTGGCAAGGTGATGCCGCATGTTGCTTTTTATCTTGTTAACTTCCTTTTTCTTCTTTCGGGTTTTCCGTTTTTCAACTAAAAGAACACGCAAATACCTTTTGTTAAATAGATAGCACCTAATTCGTTCGAGGCGTTGCTCCTTTTTTACAGAACTCCTTTCACTATTATATGATTTTTTCAGGGCTTGACTGTTTAGATAATCGTCTTTAATCATCTTTTTTTCCTTTTCTAGTTGTGCCAGTCTATCCCAATTTGATTTTGACCATTCTGTTTTTTATTTATCGTACAAACCTTTCCATTTCTCGCTGTGAGATTGGCTTTCTGTATTCCTGATTTTTTTATAAATGTATCGCGCAGACTTTACTTTGTTCTTGTGCCACTTTCTAATGCGTTTATATTCAGTGCTGTTTTCTTTAGTATTTACAAAATATTGGGCATACAATGGATCGTGAATTCTTAAGATTGAATCTCTTTTGTCAGCCAAGTTGTTGGTGGTAATCCAGATAGAATCAAGAATGTTTTTGTTTTCCCAATTGAAATAATTCCTTCTATTTATCCTTTGTATGTTTAGTTTTTTAGACAGAAATAGGTTTTTATTTATCGCAATTTCGCTTTTGTTTATTGCTATGAAATTAGCTGTAATTTGTTTTTTAATCGATCTTCTTATCTGTTTTTTGAATTCTTTTAATGAATCTGTATTTAGTTTAAAACTAGCTTGGTGATTCTTTATTTTTTCCAATACAGCCTCATTTGTTTTCTTTGGTGCTATTCGCTTTCCAAGTTCTAATTGCGCAATTTCTGCTTGCTCCTTTTTTATTTTGCTACTCTTTCAAGCAGTTTTTTGTATTTTTTGGGCTTCTTTGAATAAGCTTTTATCTTGGTTTTTGTTTTGCTTCTCTAACGCTTTAAAAAGAATGTCTGACGATTTTTTATATGCCTTGTTTCTGCTGAATCTTATTTTCCATTCTAATCTCGATATCTTAACGTAGCTTCTCAGACCTGATGTGCTTTGTACGAGGGTTCTAACGCATGTATCTATAATGAATATCTTATCTTCGAAAAGCATGTCTTTTTCTAATTGCTTGTACTTTAATTCTGCAAACTTTAGCTTTTCTTCGGCAAGTACCTCGTAATTCCTAGGGTTAAATTTGTGCGTAATTTTGGCTCGTTCTAAATGAATTTCAGGAACTTCTAAGTCTAAATATTCAGCATATGAATAGATGTTTTTAACCTTTTTCGCCTGACTCAAATATTGTTTAACCGAATCTTTTTCGAATACCTCTAAAGGAATAAGTATAGCAGTAAGCTGCCACCATGGGTATAAAGGGATGTGATCTTCCGCCATTTTTTTTGCGAAATCATTTCGTATTTGGTGTTTGGCATTTTAATAAATAAGTAATCCTGATTGAAAGGGATTCGGAATTTGTTGTATATATATCCTGAACTTATTCTTTTTTGGTACCATAAAACCTGTGTTCCAAGTTATCTCAAACATCTTCCATTCACCATTAATCTTGGCGGCATTCCACGCATGCTCCGACCTCACAAATACGTCTCCCCGAATAAATTTCGGGCCTTTGGCGTAGCCTTTAATGTAAACTGACCAAATGCCAGCTACAGAGTGGAGATGCCGGTCATAGTGACCACCCCATACCGGTTTAAACTGACCAGTCATTTTCATGTGCAAAAAGAGCGCTTCATCAAGCTACTTTATTTAACAAAAATATTCATTTTTCAGGATTATTAATTGACTGGTAAT
>JABSPQ010000218.1 GCA_013214205.1 Flavobacteriales bacterium | reverse complement strand
ACCTATACATTCCAGATAAGATATAGAAACTTCTTTTAGAGGTTTTCAATAATGGTAGTCCTTAACGGCAGGGAATTTAGAACCGAGCCAAACTCAACTAGATTAATTACAACTCCAGTTGCTGTAACTATGCCAGCTAATACTCGACAAGTTGTAGACTTTGCAAATCGTTACGGGGGTCCTGCAACATCATTAATTATAGATAATACAGATGGAGCTCAAGCCGTTACATACAACATTAATGGACAATTCATAACTGCCAATCGTTTACCCGCTTCTTCATTTCGTACTTTTGATAATATGATTATATCAAGAGTTGAAGTAGATTCAACTGGTGGACCATCTACTCAGCCAGTTCAGATAACTGCACAAGTTGCAGGAAGGTCTTATGAGATAGGACCAAGAATCGGCCCACAGCAGGAGAGTTTGACTTGAGTTTCGGAGGCGGAGGCGGAGGATCAACTACTGTGACTGCTCATAAACATACTAACGCCCTTGGAGATGGCTCAAATCTTGATGATACAACATTACAACCCAGTGGAACCATAACCCTATCCAATACAATTTTCTTAAAGGCGGTAATGTTTGGTTGAATATAACAAACGAAATTGAAAATCCCAAATGGAAAAACTTTTTCAAGCATGATGCAAATGATATTGATTGTAAACACTGTAAGTTTAAAAAAGCCGAGGATTCAATACCAAGAGAAGATTTTCAACAAAACACAACCAATCCCGAAACTAATGAGGTTACAACAAAAACGATTACAGAAATAACTTTAGACTATGATGATAATGATTGTGTGAGGGGTTGGTTTTGGCAGTAGGAGATATAATTAATGGTATTGCGACGGCTACTGGTGTTTTTACATATCAGCCGGCTGTAGGTGTTGAAGTTATTGTAACTTCTGTATTTCAGTTCAATGGTTCAGCAACTAATGTTTCATTGACAAATGCCGGAGGCGTTGATATGTGCTATATCAATTCACTTTTGACAGCAAATATATTAAATACTAAAATCGGTTTAACTAATACAGTTTTTCTGTCATTAACTGCTAACACACTGAAAGCGGGATTTACAGGTATTCAAACAAAATGATTGAATATATTATAATTTCTTTATTGTTAGTTAACCTAGCCAACGTTTACTATTGGTTTAGAAAACTAAACTCGAATCTTGCTTTGCTTAAGGTCTTTAAGAAAAAGTCTGATTAAGACTTTATTCAATAAATATTCGTCATAAGTCATTTTAACGGTCCATAGGCAGTTCCACCACAAAAAGCGACTGTAATATCTTGTAAATCTAATCTAAAGTATGGTCTACCGATAGGCTTGGGCAAAAAAGTAAGAATAGTGGTTTGTTTAGGCATCGGGGTATGTCCTATCCAACACTGTTTGAAGGTCCTGCCTCTGTGTTGCATGACTTACAGTGAACCACTGATTATGATAAACTTTCAGCATTCGATAACACTGTTCTTTATCATGACCATTTTCTTCTAGTTCCTTAGCCTTTTTCTCTAAAGTATAGATGCGACCTTT
>JABSPQ010000217.1 GCA_013214205.1 Flavobacteriales bacterium | reverse complement strand
GTGAGTTCAATTAGAACATATCTTCTCAAAGTAGGCGCGACAATAAAAATTACTAAAAAACGAATCTACTACCAATTGTCTAAAGCCTTTGTCTACAAGGACTTGTTTCAAGAACTGATTCTTCAGTAGCGGTTGTTGATTTGCTAAAGTCTACAACCTCGGGATAATTATGTCTTCTTGGTAAATATCCCCCTTTGTTTTATCTAAATGACTTGATTACATCACTAAAGTCGGTGAAAATACCTACCCTGAATATTTTCAGTCTTGAATAAATGAAATTGTGACATCCAAATTGATAAACTCATTTTTTAGGCCTTCATTTATTAAGTCATGAATAATGCGGGTTAACTTGTCTCGGTCTGTCTATTAGATAAAACCTACTGGGCATGTCTAAAACAATCTCGTAGTAAAACTTAATTGCATTAATCATTTGATTTTGGTGCGAATGTGAAACTCCCATATTTACTAGGCATTGTAAATATTGGTTAATCTTAACTTCATCAATTTCTAGTAAGTCAACATTCTTAAAATGATTAATAAACTAGGTAAACAAAGAGACGTAACTATTGGCTGTGCTGTGGGCATGCCTTAAAACCTCAAGTTTGTTTATGTATTCTGATGGACATTGCCGCTCATGATTAATATCTCGTTTTCTCAGTTTCGACAAATTCTGTTGATCTCTCTCAAAACTAATTGGCCGATTCCTAAAGAAGTACTTGCTATTAACCCTGGCAATTCCTTTAAATAGTTCGAAAATAGAATTAAGGTTTTGCTCGTTATTTACAACGTGAACAATGTTGTGCTCCTTCGACCATTTAACATTCGGAAGAGTCTTAATTAATTTTTGAATTACTGGATCAACCTTAAACTCTATACCAATGTGTTTTGACTATCTAAAGCTAAATGCTGTAGCGTAACTATTTTTGTTAGCTTTCTCATGTATTACTATTAAATTGGCAATACTATAAACCAAAGTCTTATTAGTCGGTAGTTAAACGTCCCGATAGCTATCGGGAAGTCGTTCCGATAATTATTTGCAAACGGGTTTATTGATGATAGTAAGGGAGATGTGTGTTTTTTGATATTGCTTGAAGCTTGATGAATGCTACGAAACAATATCCTTTAAAATACGCTCTTAATTTTTTTTGAGGTAATTGTAGAAAGTAAAGTGATAGGTGGTAGTATCCTTCACAGTCTTTTAAGCAAAGTGGGAGAACTGATCTAAATTAATTAAGTTTATGTTATGAAACGAAATGACTTTCTGACACTTACGATATTGTTTGTTTGCTGTAGCATTCAGCTTAAAGCTCAAGAATGCGGTACATACAACCAGCGGCAAGAAACAATTGAATGGAACTCTTTGAAGAGGGAAAGCATCACAAAACATAAATTAGAAGATCAGGCACATCATCAACGGTACAAACTTAGCAAAGCCATAAAGGCCGACAGTGTAATTGTTATACCTACTGTAGTACATGTTTTACATTACGACGGGAAATATAATGTATCCAAAGCGAAGATCGTAGAGATGGTTAACAACCTATCCATTTCGTACACTAAACAAAACGCCGATACATCGCAGATCGTTTCAGCATTCGAAAATAATATTGCCAATGTACAGTTCGAATTCCGCTTGGCTCAAATTGATCCAGATGGAAATTGTACGGATGGTATTACCAGACATTATACTTCTAAAGCTGTTGATTGGGAAGACGATGGGTCGGAGTCGTTTAAAACATTGGTTCAAAACGAAACCAGCCATATTTGGGGGCCAGAAAAGTACATGAATATTTATTTTGTGGGCCCTGGTAGTTGGGCTTATTCTTCGTGGCCAGAAACAGATGCTGAATTCCCTGGGATTTCCGGGTTTGTTACTCCTTATAATTGGATCAGCAATGAGGGGCTAATGGCACATGAAGTGGGGCATTGGTTTAATTTAGATCACCTTTGGGGTCCAAGCGACAACCCAGAACAGGCGAACAATTGCAACTCGGACGACTGGGTAGATGACACCCCTAATTGCCAAGGGACTTATTCGTGCAACAAAACATTAAACTCATGCGATGATGGTGCAAATGACCAAATAGACAATGTGCAAAATTATATGGAATATACTGGGTGCAGAATAATGTTTACGGAAGGTCAAAAAACATTGATGCATTCAACCATGTCTACTAGCACTGCAGGTAGAAACAATGTTGGGACGCTTGTTAATTTAATAGCAACAGGAACGGCAGATCCATACGAATATGGTGCTACGCCTTGCGCAGCCGAATTGGATATTAAGATTGAGAAGAATTTTGATTCGTATTGCGAAGGAGAGTCTGTCTCTTTCGGATATTATGCTACAGGTATAGTTATCGATGATATAGAATGGCAATTTCCTGGAGGATGGCCAGCTTCGTCTACAGAGCACAATCCATCAGTAACTTACGCCACAGGAGGAATGAAAGAAATTTATTTAACTGTTTACGAAAATGGCATTGGTACTACCGATACTTTAGATGGGTTTAGAATAAACACCTTGGGCGAAAATCTGCCTTATCCGTTTAGCGAATCGTTTGAAGATCTAATTGGGTTTGATAGCACTTGGACGATTACTGGAGAGGATGGCGATTTATATAGTTGGAGCGCTACAACTGCGGCGGCTTATTCGGGAAATAGATCCATTAAAATGCGAAACAATTCGAATGTGGCAACTGGTGAAAGAGATGAAATTACAGGTCCGCTTATCGATTTAAGTTTATTAACCGATAGTACTGTTTTCTCTTTTATGGTGGCCCATGCTCAAAATGGCAGTGCAGCAGATAAATTAGACGTTTTGTTTACCAAAACATGTGGTGAAATATGGAATAAGTTTTATTTTAAATCAGGTGCAAACCTCTCTACAACTATCAGTACCAGTAGTGATTTTGTACCATCTTCAAAATCGGAATGGCGCATGGAGAAGGTAGTGCTGCCAATTGGCTACAATGTGGTAGATGTTCAGTTCAAATTTAGATTTACCAGTGATGAGGGTTCAAATCTGTTTGTAGATGATATCAACTACGGCATTGTAGGCGTTGACGATATTGATGTGATAAAATTCGTTCGAGTTTATCCCAATCCTGCAAATAACAATACGGTAGTTTCTTTTGAAATTGGTGAACGTCAAAACGTTTCTATAGCAGTAATTGATGTATTAGGCAGGGTAGAGGAGGTGCTTTCAAATTCGGAAATGAGTATGGGCAAACATCAGATTAATATAGGGGCTCACCTTCAACAGAAAGGCATGTACCTTGTGCGCATTCAATTCAACAACGACCAAATAATTTGTAGGGTAATTAGGAATTAATACGCTGGCCCTATTTGCTAATTTAACTTACCGTACGTTTAGTCTGTTATAGGTTGAACTAGTTTAAGTATACTTTTTTAGTTGTTGTGTGGCCTTTAGAAGTAACCCTAACCAAATAGATTCCCTTTCTTAACGAGATAGAATTGTTTCCCATTAGCTTTTGTTGACTCACTCTTTGGCCTGTAAGATTAAAGACAGAAACTTCGCCCTTACCTGTTATATGGATGCTATTACCCAAAGTGGTAATTGTTGGGTTGAATTGTAAATTGTTCTCGATTCCAGTTAAGTCGCAATACGGCCTAGCATAAAAGGAGTAAGATACATGATCGCCACCTAAGTTTGAGGCTACTATCTCAATGCTCGTAACTAATGTATTGTCAACGCCTCTAACTAAATTCACTTGATTATCAATATTACCGTCATTTACTGCAATTCCTGTTGTAGCATCATAACTTACCATAGGGGGTAACCATGTAATTGTCTCTTGCTCAAATGCTCCATTAGGGGCTCCGCCATTTATTTGAAGTGTGTAAGATTGAGTGTTACTAAAAGATCCAGCGTCTATATCGTTAATAGAAAAAGCAATTTCATTTGCTGGTACCGCAGGACTAAATGTTAAGCTCAAGCTGCCTTCATCAATAATTTTAAAAGCTTGTTCACCTCCATTAATATACCTGTGATACGAATTACCATCAGTATCGGGTATGGTACCAGACAAAGTGGTAAGTTGATAATTCCCCGTAGTTTCGAAATCTATTGTGGAATTTGTTTCACCTGCCCAAACACCATCTGAGTTTTGCGAATAATAATCGCATTGGCTAAAAGCGTGCATGCTAGAAAACATAACAAGAATGGAGAGTAAGATTGATTTAATCATATTAATATTTTTGATTGGATGTAAGTTTGGTAAATAATTATGGAGTTAAAATATGAAACGTAATCGATAAGTAAACTCTGTTTAAAGCTTTTTAGCCCAATTCGCTTACAGCCCTGTATGCTTCATCCATTGCATTTTTCAAGTCTGGTATGCCACTGCAATCCGCATTGGCAATAGTTATACGTCCAAATGGTTGGCGTGCTTTTTCTAGAGAACCAGCAGGGCCTGGGGCAGGATAACCATGCGCCCAACGATTAATGGTAATGCTTTCAACATCTCTGTCGAAATCGAATAACTCCTTTGGAAACATGCCGGTTAAATGCGCTCTTATTTCTGCTTCGTAGTCTTCAAATTTTAAACTCAACATTTTGTGTCGTGCTTCTCTAATTTGCTCATCTCTTGGCGCACCAACAGTTTCTCCATACGGACACGAGATCATTTGAATAATACACGGGGCATCGGTTGTTTTGGTGTAATCGTATTCGCCTACACTTATAGGAAAATCCATATATACAGTTTGGAACATGTTGCCGGGCGACATCGCCATGCCTATTTCCAATTCTTTCATCGCCTTCCAATTTTTAACCCCAACACTGGTATATATTACCACACTTTTATTCTGCTTGCTTAAGGCTTTTGCTTGTTCTGCGGGAAGGTTGGGTACTATATGCGGAACCATCATATTGTAGCAAGCCATTATTACATTATTTCCTTTTACCTCATATGCTTTGTCATCCTGCATGTATTTAACTCCAACTTGCTCAGCATCTTTGGAATCTCCTATATGTTGAACATTTATGACAGTACTGTTGAGACGGATTCGAGTAGTATTGTTGGGTTTGTCGAGCTCTGCGTATTTAAATTTGGCCAACACCAACTCTTCGGCATTGTTGCCTTTAGCCACTTCGGGAATTAAATGTTTAACAATTGCCCTTGCAATACCCGCGTTGCCATCGGGGTAATGATAGATGTATTTGTTGTTTTCATCATACACATCTCTTATTTTAAATCCCATGGCACCAGCTACAATGGCTTCCTGCAACGACATAATATCAGCTCCTTTGGTTCCCCAATCCAATGCCGAATGCCTTGCCATTCGTAATACACCAGGGTCGTTAACACCCAATGTGTTTTTTAAATAATCGAAGTACGAATTGTTCTGTTGATATTGCTCCATTTCATTTTCGGGCACATCAAGCACGTGCAATCCTCCATTCAAAACTCGGAGCAATTGTTCTTTTCCTGTCTCACTCAACGGAGCCTGTTGTGCGGCTTCTTCATTGGTGGTTTTACCTCTCATAATTATCCCTTGCACATAATTGGGGTAATTGCAAAAAGGGTGCTTTACTATTTTGTCTTCACCAAAAACTTTTTTGTTGAAGTAAGTGACCGCTCCTAAGTTGTTTTTCTTGAAAAAAACGTGGTCGTAAGCTGTCTCAAATCTTTCGGGAAATACGCCAACCTCTTTAAATAGCCGATTCACTTCGGCACTTGCAAGTTTGGGCTCTACTATCGATTGAGACCCTCCATGAGCCAATAAGAAAGTACCGTCTACAGTGTGCTCATTTCTTTTAGCATGCCCACCAAAATCGTCGTGGTTGTCGAGAATTAATGTTTTTTTGTCCTTGCCATGTTTTTCTTGATAGAAGTAAGCGGCAGCCAATCCACTTAATCCACCGCCCACAACAACTAAATCGTATGTCTCATTTAGCTTTGATGTAGAACCCCAATCAGATTTTTGAGACCAAGCTCTAGCATGTGCATGAGTGTTAGATCCTGCATGACTCCCTCTAAGCCCAGTAAGAGCAGGCGGATAATAAAGAGGATCTAACTTGTTTATTACAGCATCGTTGGTACATCCAATAGGAAGCATAGTAGCTCCCGCGGCCATTAAGGTGCCATTAATAAAATCTCTTCTGGTTATTTTACTCATCCCAATTCTTTTATTGCTCTCCATGCCTGATCGATCGCACTCTGAACCATCGAATCACCACCAGCGTCGCTATTGGCAATTGCAATTCGGCCAAATCGTTGGCGTCCTATCTTGCCCGGATCTCTATAAGCGTAACCATGAGCCCAACGATTGATGGAAATACTCTGAACATCTCTGTCGAAATCGAACGAACCCTTAGGTAACATGCCACCCAAATGTTCTCTTATTTCTTCCTCGTAATCTTTAAACTGTAGCCCCAACATTCTATATCTTACTTCCTTAAATTGCTCAATCTTTGGTGCTCCAATGGTATCTCCGCATGCTGCGCTTCTCATGTGCAAAATGCATGGATCATCTGGCGTTTTGGTGTATTCGTAGCCACCCATGCTAATAGGGTAGTCCATGCCAACCACATTGTGAATGTTGCCAGGGCACATGGCCATACCAATACCTGACTCTTTAATAGCTCTCCAGTTTTTTAAACCCAAGGTGGTGTATTGCAACGGCACTTTGGATAATCGTTTCAACCTATCGTATTGTTCTTTGGGAAGATCGGGAACTATGTGAGGAATCATCATGTTGTAACAGGCCATTACTACACTTTTGGCTTTTACTTTATAAGATTTATCGCCGTTGATGTAGTTAACAATAACTTCTTCAGAATTCTTAGGATCGCCAAGGTGCTTTACATTAATAACCGTACTGTTTAAACGAAGGCGAACAACATTGCTAGATTTATCGAGCTCGTTGTATTTGAATTTAGAGAGCACGATTTCTTCAACAGTTTCTCCGGGG
The DNA here is from genome assembly GCA_013214205.1 of Flavobacteriales bacterium. Classification (GTDB taxonomy): domain Bacteria; phylum Bacteroidota; class Bacteroidia; order DT-38; family DT-38; genus DT-38. The sequence continues at coordinate 8,365 of JABSPQ010000217.1, read as the reverse complement.
CCTACATTAGTAATCATCTTTTTTACCAACATGCGCGCAATGGTAGCATTGCCATCTGGAAAGTGATGAATAAAAGGCTCGTCTACTGAATAAGTGCCTTCATCTTTTCTGGCATAATCGTTATAATCTCCTTTGTTCATGGCATCATTCCACATTTCGTAAGGGTCAGAACCCAGCGAACCACTAGATAATGCTGTGCCAATACTCATAACATCCGTACCAAGTCCACCATAATCCATATTGGTATGTCGGGCCATTTTTAGCACCATAGGATCATCAACGCCTAAAGTATTTTGCAAATAATCGAAGTAAGAATGACTGCGAACATATTTTTTTAATTTATTCTTGGGGATATCCAAATCGTGCTGCCCACCTTTTAAAACCCTAAGCAATTGTTCTTTTCCTTTCGCGCTTAGCGGAGTTTGCTGTACTGCCTCTTCGTAAGTTAATGTTGGGCGCATAAGTCCTTCTACAAAACCAGGGTAATCGCTAAAGGGATGCTGCACCAATTTATCTTCGCCAAAAGTTTTTTTATTAAAAAAACTCACAGCTCCTAAGCCATTTCTTATAAAGAAGTCGGCGTCGTAAAACTTTTTGAACTTGTCCAATTCAACTCCCAAATCTTCAATTAGCTTAGTTGCAACTTTGCTGTAGCCAGCAGGGTATTCCATAGACTCTGAACCGCCTTCGCCCAAAACAGTCTCACCGTTAATGGTATGTTCATTTCTTTTGGCATGTCCGCCAAAGTCGTCGTGGTTGTCTAATATCAGTACCTTTTTGTCTTTGCCGTATTCTTGTTGAAATAAAAACGCTGCTGCCAAACCGCTAATTCCTCCGCCTACAACAACCAAATCGTACACTTCATCTAAGTCGGTAGTAGAACCCCAATTTGTTTTCTGGCTCCAAGCTCTGCTGTGCGCATGGTCGTTCGATCCTGGGTGACTTCCTCGCAAACCCATTCGAGAAGGTGGGTAATATTCGGGCTCCAAAGCAGCCATTACCGATTGACTTATGCCATCGAATGGAAGCATGGTAGCGCCAACGGCCATTAAGGTTCCGTTGATAAAATTTCTTCGGGTTATTTTGCTCATTGGTTAGAATTTGTTAAGTTAGAGCCAAATTACGAATTATCTTTCTACGGAATGTGCATGTTCTCGATACAATTTCGCTAGGGCGAAATCACTCGAACTGACAGTGCTTTTGAGCAGTACGTTGAATACAGAAATTTTGAAAGAATAAACTTCTGGCTTAAGCATGCGCGTGGATGTAGAGGTGGAATGATCAAGGTCTATTTGGATATTAAAGGAATGCCCAAACTGTCAGTTGAAATGTATCCAACTGTCAGTTCGAGTGATTTTTTTCTCGAAAAAATTGTATCGAGAATAAAGTAAATGAATGCCTGTCTACATATTTTGTAAGTTTAACATATCTAAAACTCAGATAATTGGCAGGATTTACAAGAAGGCAGTTTTTAAATACATCGATGCTAGCAGGAGCAGCTACTTTGATTCCGTCTGCCTTTTATGGTGCCAAATTATTTAACACCGCACACCCTATGACAGATAATGCCATTGATTTGTTAACTGCTTTTTCTGGTGTTGATGCCAAGCGTTTCGCACCATTATTTAAGTACAGCAACGAATCTCGGATTGTTGAAGTTGAAATTCATACAGTAGGTACGGAAGACACCTCGTTGAAGTACACGGGCGATATGGAGATTGGGAAACAGGTAAATAACATATTGCGCATTAAAACAGTCGATGGTTTCGAAGGCGTATCGGGCATAATAGCAGAATACGAAGGCAGGTTTGGCGATCATCTTTTATTAGAGCTCCAGAGCATCATTCCGAATCTCTTAAAGCTTCAATCGTTTGATCCCGTTCAAGTAGAGAAGACCTTAATTTATGCCTTGCCTAAAATAAGTGATGCAGCGCGAGCCAGTATTGATATTGCACTCTGGGACTTAGCAGCCAAGAAAGCAGATAAACCTTTGTATCAAATTTTAGGAGCTAAGAGAGAAACCATTGAAGTATATGCAAGTTTGCCTTTTTACAATACACATCAAGAATACATTGATGCAATCAAAGAGTATGCTAAGCAAGGCTACAACACATTCAAATTTCATGTTTGGGGAGAGATTAAAAATGATTTTCGTTTGGTTGAAATGGTCCAAGAAGCTTTTGCCGATACCAACTATCAGTTTATGATGGATTTGGAAGAGAAGTATGGTTATGAGGATGCAATTAAATTAGGGAAGCAAATGGACAAGGGCTTATTTATTTGGTTCGAAGGCCCCATGGACGACGAAGAGTTGGACAAATATGCGACGCTAAAGAATGAGCTAAACAATAAGATTATCCCGGCTGGATACAGAAAATATTCTCCCGAGTTTATTACGAACGGCATTAAAGCAGGGGCGTGGGACGCGGGTAGGTTTGACGTCACAACTGTTGGTGGAATTACAGATTCTCTTTCGTTAATGATAATTGCCAACAAGGCTAACTTGCCCATCGAGCTTCAAAGTTGGGGACACACATTGGGGCAAGCAGCCAATCTGCATTTAATGTTGGCCAACGATTTAACTACTTTCTTTGAAGCGTCTATGCCAAAAAAAGCTTACGATTTCGGAATGAAGAACCTCATTTTAATGCAAGCAGGAGTGGTGGCTGCTCCTAGAGCACCGGGGTTAGGAATTGAAATAGATTGGGATGAACTACCCAAAGCAGACTATTATAGATCTGCTAAGTAGCGAGGCAAAACAGAGGTGAATTGAACCACTATTAATCTAGCAGGCCTTTGTCCCAAACTTTACCAGTTGCGGCATCTATCATTTCAATAGAAACTACATCGCTGTCAATTTTTATAGAAACAACATAGTACATCGGTTTACACAAATCTGTTGTAGTGCCATCGGCCCCACAAAACTTGTATAAATAGTCGCTGTTTGCTAAATCATCAAAGTTTCGTTTACCATAATATACATCGCCTTCAATTACATCCTTTTCTCTTTTAAGCGTATAAATTTCGGCACCAGCACCAGCAGAAATAATGTGGTAGGTGTTATTTCTTTTAGTTCTATAGTAAATGTGGTCGTGACCACTAAATACAGCGGTTACGTTGTACGTGTTGTACAGTTTAGTGGTTGCCGTTTCTGCTCCTTCAACATCCGCGTATATTTTAGAGCCGGGGGTGTAATGAGGCCGATGTTTGTAAATGAAAATATGCTTTCCTTTTGCTGCTATTAATTCAGCTTCCAACCAACTAAGTCTTGTTGAATCCTCTTTAATCTTAGGCCACGGCAGCGCGATAAATTTGGCATTGCCATATTCGAAACTGTACATGGGTTTTTCCAATCCAAAAAAGTTCGAAAAATTAGCTACTCCATCTTTACCTCCGTATTGCTCGTGATTGCCCACTGTAGCCCACATCGGATATTTACGCATAAACCAACCACCCATAGAATCGAGTAGTTTGTAATTTTGTTGGCCTCTTTCTCCTCCTCCAGCGTTCACTAGATCTGCCGTTGTAATACAGAAATCAGGTTTTAAAGAATCTGCACGTTTTAAAACAGCAGAAAAATATGGCGATCCTTTAGAATCTCCAAAAACAAGAAAGTGCATTTTGGTTTCATCCTTCCCATGCTCTGCTTTTAAAACTTCCATTTTAGGCCGAGGATCGTAGGGGTTATCTCCTTTTTGGGAATAGCCATAAGCAGAAAGTACGAGTAAACTTAAAGTGATGTAGAAATACTTGATTGATGTCATTGTTGTTATTTAAGATGAAATTATGAATTACTGCCAACGTGCAGCATTCATTACCCGAAAGCTATCGGTGCTGTTTACTTTGGCTTTAAAATTAACGAATCAATAGGACTTTTAGTCATTTCACAATTCGATGTAGGTGAATGAAGATATAGATACTTGGTTATAAATGTTTAAAAACGGTACGAAAAAACAACACACTACAGGACACATCAAAACATAATTATCCTTATTCTTGATTAAACAAAACCAACAATAATTTTGAGTTCATATCACATTGGTTACGACATAGGTAGCTCTTCTATTAAAGTGGCTCTGGTAGATGCCGATACGGGTAAATGTATTGCAAAAGCAAGTGAGCCGTCGGAAGAGATGGAAATAATTTGCTTACAAGAAGGCTGGGCAGAACAAAATCCTAACGATTGGTGGAATCACATTTGTGTTGCAACAAAAAGGTTAATTAGCGAGGCCAATATCAAATCTACTCAAATAACAGCTATCGGAATTGCATATCAAATGCACGGTTTGGTTGTGGTTGATGAACAAGGCGAGGCTTTAAGGGATTCAATTATTTGGTGCGACAGTAGGGCTGTAGAAATAGGCAACAAAGCGTTTAACGAAATTGGTGAGGGGAAATGCATGAGTCATTTGTTGAACTCACCTGGGAATTTTACCGCTTCCAAACTAAAATGGGTTAAGGATAACGAGGAAGCAATTTTTGTAAAAGTGTTTAAATACATGCTTCCTGGCGATTTTATTGCTTCTAAATTATCAGGTAAAATCAATACTACCATTAGCGGCTTATCCGAAGGAATGCTATGGGATTACAAAAATAACAGTGTTGCTAATTGGCTGTTGGAGCATTACGGAATAAGTACTGACTTAACGCCAGAGCTCACAACAAACTTTACCAACCAAGGGGAAGTAACCGAAGAGGCTGCAGAACTTACTGGTCTTCCTGTAGGGATTCCTATTACATACAGAGCAGGCGATCAACCAAATAATGCTTTATCATTAAACGTATTTAAATCTGGCGAAGTAGCTGCTACAGGAGGAACATCTGGTGTGATTTACGCAGTTTCCGACAATGCAAAATCGAAAGAACCATCTAGAATCAATTCTTTCGCACACGTTAATTATTCGCCAAGCAATTCGAACATAGGAAAACTGTTGTGCATTAATAGCGCTGGAATTCTGTATAGATGGTTGATGAAAAACATGGGTGGTGCCACTTATGAAGAAATGAATAACATGGCCGAACAAGTGGCTATTGGTTCGGATGGTTTGGTAATAGTGCCTTTTGGCAATGGAGCAGAACGCATGCTTGATAGCAAGCAATTGGGCACTCATATTTCTAATTTAAATTTGAATGTACACGAACAAAAACACATGTTCCGTGCAGGATTAGAAGGAATAGCTTTTGCATTTGTTTACGGAATGGAAATTTTGAAAGGAGATAATGTCGCTGTAAATGTAATGCGCGCTGGCAACGACAATCTGTTTCGATCTAAGATATTCTCCGAAACGGTTTCAACTTTAATAGGCCACGAAATAGAAATTTACGGTACCACAGGAGCAATAGGAGCAGCACGTGCAGCTGGTTTGTCTGATGGTGATTTTAGTAAAATGGGAGCAAGTCTTCTTGAAAACGATCATGTAGATACGTTTAAACCAAACGATAATGTAAGTGAATACCAAGCGGCATACGATCGCTGGAAAAAGGAATTAGAAATATTAATGAGCAATAAATAATTACAAAATGGCAATAATAGGAGACAAAGAATATTACAAAGGAATTGGAGATATTAAATTTGAAGGCAAGGAGTCCGACAACCCAATGGCGTTTAAATACTACAATCCCGATCAGGTAGTAGCTGGTAAAACCATGCGTGAGCATTTTAGGTTTGCAATTGCATATTGGCATTCTTTTTGTGGACAAGGTAGCGATCCGTTTGGCCCAGGCACACAAAGTTTTGAATGGGATAAAGCCAACGATCCAATGCAACGAGCAAAAGATAAGGCCGATGCAGCATTCGAATTTATTTCTAAAATGGGATTCGATTATTTCTGTTTCCACGATTTCGATTTAGTTGAAGAAGGTGCTTCTTTTGGCGAATCGGAAGAAAGACTTTCTAAAATCACAGATTATATAAAAGAAAAGCAAGCCGCTTCTGGAATCAAATTACTTTGGGGAACTTCTAATGCGTTTTCTAATCCTAGGTTTATGAACGGCGCATCTACCAATCCCGATTTTGATGTGGTTGCTCGTGCAGGTGGTCAAATTAAATTGGCGCTTGACGCAACGATTAAATTAGGCGGAGAGAATTATGTTTTCTGGGGAGGTCGTGAAGGTTATATGTCGTTGTTGAATACCGATATGGGTAGAGAGCTAGATCACATGGCGCAGTTTTTAACCATGGCACGAGATTACGCGAGAGCACAAGGATTTACTGGTACTTTCTTTATTGAGCCTAAACCAATGGAGCCTTCTAAGCATCAATACGATTTTGATTCGGCTACCGCTATTGGGTTTTTAAGACAACATGGATTAGACAAAGATTTTAAGATTAACATAGAAGTAAATCACGCTACATTGGCGCAACACACTTTTCAGCACGAATTAGATGTAGCGGCTCAAGCTGGCATGTTGGGCAGTATTGATGCCAACCGTGGCGATTATCAAAACGGATGGGATACAGATCAGTTTCCTAACAATGTAATGGAAACAACCGAGGCGATGTTGGTGTTTTTAAAAGCTGGCGGCTTGCAAGGTGGTGGAGTTAATTTCGACGCTAAACTGAGAAGAAACTCAACCGATAATGACGATGTTTTCCATGCACATATTGGCGGTGCAGATACGTTTGCAAGGGGCTTCATTGCTGCCGACAAAATTATTACTTCGTCGAATTACGAAAAACTTAGAACGGAAAGATACAGCTCTTTCGATGCTGGAAAAGGGAAGGAGTTTGAAGAAGGTAAATTGAGCCTTTCAGATTTATATGATCTGGCTCAAGAGAATGGGGAGTTGGAATTAAAGAGTGGTAAACAAGAAATGTTTGAAAACATAATCAATCAATACGTATAAATATGGCTAGCTCATCCCAATCATCTTACTTGATGAAATTAACCTTTGTGGCAACATTAGGAGGTTTATTATTTGGATATGACACCGCTGTTATTTCGGGAACAGTTGGTTCTTTGGAATCGTTTTTTATTATTCCTTTTGGATTAGAAGAGACGGCGGCAAATTCGTTATTAGGTCTATTGGTTTCAAGTGCATTAATTGGTTGCATAATTGGAGGCTTTGTGAGTGGTTTTTTCAGTAAAAAGATGGGGCGTAGAAATGGAATGATCCTAGCCGCGGTCTTGTTTCTAGTATCTGCAATAGGTTCTGCAATGCCCGAACTGTTGATTGAGCCAATTGGTGAAGGAGATCACAACTTGATAAATGTATTTATATTTTATAGGGTACTTGGAGGAATTGGCGTTGGATTAGCATCTATGCTGTCGCCACTTTACATTGCCGAGATTGCTCCTGCTGATAAAAGAGGGAGGCTGGTTTCGTTGAATCAGTTTGCCATAATTTTTGGGATGCTGGTGGTTTACTTTGTAAACTATTACATTGCTTCGCAGGGAGATGCTGTTTGGCTTAAAAGTGTTGGATGGCGTTGGATGTTTGCATCAGAGACAATCCCAGCCGTGCTATTTTTAGGCTTTTTGTTTCTTGTACCAGATACCCCTAGGTCATTGGTATTAAGACAGCAAGAAGGTAAGGCCATGGAAGTACTGGAAAAAGTAAACGGAGCGGAAGGAGCCACAAAAATATTAGCCGAGATTAAAAATTCTTTAACCGATAAATCGGGCAACATGCTTTCTTTTGGGGCGGGTGTTATTATCATCGGAGTAATGTTGTCGGTTTTTCAGCAGTTTGTAGGTATCAATGTAGTGTTGTATTACGCCCCCGTAATTTTTGAATCGATGGGAGCAACTACGAATGTCGCTTTGCTACAAACTATTGTTGTTGGAATAATTCTTCTGTTATTTACTGTGGTTGCCATTTTTACGGTAGACAGATTTGGAAGGAAGCCTTTAATGATAATTGGTGCTATAGGGATGGCGGTTTCTATGCTAGCATTGGGTAGTGCTTTTGCTAGTGGTACTATGGGAATGTTTGCATTGTTGTGCATGCTGTTTTACGTTGCTGCTTTTGCAATGAGTTCTGGACCTGTTGTTTGGGTGTTGCTTTCTGAAATGTTTCCAAATAAAATTAGAGGTGCGGCAATGGCTGTTGCGGTGGCTGCACAATGGATAGCGAATTATTTAGTATCGTGGAGTTTCCCTATGATGGATAAGAACAGCTATTTAGTAGAGCAGTTTAACCATGGGTTTACGTATTGGATTTACGGTATTATGGCCTTGATTTCGGCTGTGTTTGTTTGGAAATTTGTACCCGAAACAAAAGGGAAATCGTTGGAGGAGATAGAAAAACTTTGGACTAAGTAAACGTATGTTTCCCCATGTCGTCACCTGCCTTTGTTTCGTCATACTTCTATGTTGAAATCCTAATTATATTTTGATTTATTCTTAAATCATTTGTTGTTGTT
>JABSPQ010000216.1 GCA_013214205.1 Flavobacteriales bacterium | reverse complement strand
GCCATAACATTACCCGAGGCATCGCGCACATAATGGGTGGTTGTCCATGTAAGAGGGTCTGCTATGGAGGTAAATGGCTTGGCTATTTTAGCAATTCGGTTCCCCATTGCATCGTAGATAAATTCGAGTTCATCTCTTTCACTATCACTAGTTCTTTCGATGCTTTTTACCTTACCAGTAGTTGTCCATGTTATTGTTTCAATTTCTTCGGCTACGTCAGAAATCAAGTTGCCCTGTGCGTCGTAGTCGTAGTTGTAATCTCCCGCAACAGCCGGATATGAAGCATCCCAAAGTTGACCACTTTCATCATATACAGGAAAGGCTTCATCCCAAGGTTGGTTATTAGATACATCGGTAAAATTCAGTTCGCCCGTATTATTATCTTCTCCATCGTAAGGATTGTTTCCTCTGTCTAGTACAGCTTTTAATCGATTGGTGTTTTTTACATATCCATTGTCTACGTTTTCGTAGATGTATGCCAAATCATCCATACTATTGTCCAATTCGCCTGTACCTGAATCATCGATTTCCTCTTCTAAATCAAAGGCATTTCTTGTTAATGTTTGCAAGTTACCATTGGCATCGTAGCTGTAATCTGTGGCAAAATCGTTGTTGCCAACAGCCGAACTCCATGCATTGGCAGCCACATCCACTTGGGTTTGTTGATGGGCTCTCATTTGTTTAATTCTGTTGAGTTGGTCGTAGCGATATGCCGTTAATTGTGGCAGGCCTAAACTAGATTCTGAATTTATGTCTTTATAGGCAGTAACCATGTGCGAAATGTTGCCGTTGTACAAATCGTGTGCTTCGGTAGCTAAATAACCTGCGGCAGTTGTAATAGCCATAAACTGGTTGGCGCTAGTTCCAATAGCCGTATAGTCATTTTCGAAATAAGCTAGGCTATAACCGTAAGCATCTCGGCCAATTCTTGAGTGGATGTTGTTTATAACACCATCTTCGCCTTGGTCGTTTGCTGCTATGGCTGTGTTGGAGTTTACTCCTTTTAGCCATCCTTGCAAATTGTAGGCATAATCTATCCCTTGCACTTTGTTGTGGGCCAATTCGGTTCTGTACATTGGGCCGTGCTGCAGGTAAAAGTATTTAGCATCTTGCTCCCAGTCTGTTCCATCTCGGCTGGTAAATACACTGGTTAATCGGTTGCTGGCATCGTATGTGTATTGGTGATTAAACTCGTCGGGCTGATGCTTTTGGTAGTTTACCTCGTTTACATTTCCGCTTAATAAATCGTACTTGTACGAAATTTCTTTAAACCTATCGGTCATGCTTGGGTTGTCTTGCACCAAGGTGGTTACATTACCGTGGATGTCGTAACTGTAATGGGTGGCATGATCGTATTCGCCATCATTGTCGTCAATAGCATCTATGGTAACAGCAGTAATTCTGTTTCGGGTATTGTTTTGCGTAAAACCAGCTGGCAATGCGCCGCCAGTACCAAATGTGTAGTACGATTTGGTAACTTCTGTTCTAATTCCAGTTGCAATTGTTGCTTCGCCAGAAGAACCAGAATTCATCCAATTGGCAAGTAGGTTGTCGTCTATAACGCCTGCTATTGCATTGTCTTCTATAGCATCGTTGGCTTCAAGTTCTCCTGCTTCAAATGGTCTTCCCAAACCATCGTAGCGCGTATAGCTGTACTTGGTTTCGGAAAGGATTCTTTGCCTAGTGTTTTGTGAGGCCACTACCCTGCCCATGGCGTCGTAGTATATTAGTGAAGAATAGAGCGCGCTTTTATCGTTTACGCTATGCACGTTACCCGCACCTGCAGTAAAACCTTTTGTATTGCTTATAAACGCAAGGGCATTTATGTTAGTTGTGGTGCCTTGATCTACAAATTGCCAACTGTCGCCACCATCAACGGTTTTAATAAAGGCAGATGGGTCGCCTACAATCGGCCCAGCTTCGCCTACTGCATAACCAATAAACTCGTCTACAAAGTAAACATCGTTTAGGTTGGCATCAAAGCCACTTACTGTTAACTCAGGGTCGTCGGCTATTGCGGCAAACACCCATGTTCTATCAGGTTGTGGAGAATCATCTACTTGTGCTATCCAAGTTTCGCCTGCATCTGTAGTTTTTAACATTACGCCTTTGTTTCCAACCGCCCATCCTAAGGCTTCGTTTACAAATGTTACTGCATTCAAGTTTTCGGTTGTTGCATTGGGAGAAGTTACTGGAGAGAAAGCACCAGAAACACCTTGGATGCTTCTGTATTGCAAGCCACCGTTGCCCACTACTACAATTAATTGTTCGTTTACAAATGCAACGCCGTTCCAATTGGCTGTACTTGGATCAACCTGTTTGGTGGTCCAATTATCGCCACCATCTGTGGTGTACATGTATTCGCCTTGCGAACCAACAGCTATACCAGTTGTTTCGTTGTAAAATTCGATGGCGTTAAAGTTGGTGGTTGAACCAGAAACAACAAGTGCCCATGATTTACCTTGGTCGGTTGTTTTTAGCAATGTACCATTTTCGCCAATTGCAAAACCAGTTGTGTTTGTAGTCATAGCGGCATCTGCTAGCACAGGTGTATGCACAAAGGTAATTGCATCCCATTGGTAGTTGGCACCGTTTGCTACACGCTTGTAAATAGCACCGCTTTGGCCAGTAGCTATTGCGTTGTTGGGGTTGTTTGGATCTATGGCTAAAGAGATGAGGTTGGCCCCTGCTTCGTTTAATTCGGCTTGAAAAACTTCTGCAGCATATTTAATAACTGTAGGTCCTTCGCCGATTATTATAAACTCCGATCCGTTGTGGTGTACATCTGTAAGGTTAACTGTTAGGTTAAAGCTTAACTCGGGCGACCATTCCGTGCCATCGTTGGTGATGTAATTTCCATTTTCTCCAATTGCAATTGCTTCCGATGTACCATTGTAGGCATAGCCAGTAAGGTTTAAATTGGTACCAGTTTGTTCGGTTGCCCAAGCCCAGCTGCTGCCAGTTTTGGTTCCTTTTAAAACAGTACCGTAGTTACCTACTGCGTATGCTGTAGTTGCATCAATATATGTTATGCTGTTTACATCTACTTTAACGGAGTTGGTTCCGTTTTGCCAAGTGCCATTGTACATTGCAATCTCTCCGTTTAAACCAACGGTTATAAAAGAAGTGCCATCTATTATACGAATGTCTGTTATTGCTGTACCTGTGCCCGTAATTGGCGTAGACCAATTTGCTCCGCCGTCTGAGGAACTAACTATGGTACCCGTAGCATCAACAGTAGCTATGCTTTGATCGTTACTATTTAGTTTAACAACATTGCTCGCACAGATGTCCCAGCTAATCGCGATGTCTAAAACGTTGGTTGTATTGTATACTTCCTTATCAGAATACAGCAATACTACAGCATTGTTGTTACCTGCGTATAAATCTGTTACTGTAACCGATATTGTGCCGTTGACCGAAGTGGCAGCTATGGTCCAACTAACTCCTTCATCAGTGGAATAAACCAAGTCGCCCACCTCGTTGCACAAATAGATTGTTCCATCTGTAGTTGCATATATTTGGGTTGGGGCGCTTATGCTTGCTATTGTTATTCCCTTGTTTGCCCACGACAAACCTGCGTTGGAAGAGCTATATATTACATTGTTTACATCTAACAGGTAACCATTGTCGCCGTTAAAAGAGAGGTCTTTTACAGTACCTATAGTACCTCCATCTAAATCTGTATAAATGCGTTGCCACGTTACTGCTGCATTAACTGTTTTATAGATTGCTCCGCTTTCCATTAAGGCAATACCTTTGTTGTCGTTATAGAATTGGAGGTCTACAATTTTGCCTTCTAAATTATTGAACACTTCTGTCCAAGTTAAACCAGCGGTGCTTTTTAGCACGGTGCCATCTTCACCAGCAGCAAACCACAATTCGTCTTTTGACCTAGCAACAGCGTGGAGGTTGGTTGTTCTAATATCGATGCTTTCTGTCCAAACTCCTCCGCTTAAAACAAAGATGCCATTGCCTTCAACAACTGCCAAGGCGTTGTTGTTGTCTAAGTAAGTTACATCGATAAGGTCGCTATTTGTTACGTTAATACTTGAAGCAACAGGGCCTGTCCAGTTTACTCCGGCGTTTGTGGTTTCCCAGAATTTGCCATTTTGGGCGTAGACGGTTCCTACGTTTTCACTAGAGAAATGGAGTGCAATTAAATTAGCCTCTACAGGGAAAGAAATCAGTTCCCAATCATCGTGATCGGCATGACTTTTAAGAACGGTTCCATGGTTACCTACTGCATATATTTCGTTGGCCACATATTGCACTGCGTTAACATCTTGAATGCCCACAGAACAGTTTTCGTTCCACGTTTCGCCACCGTTGCTGGTAGAAAACACGTGGCCAATACCGCTAGCATCGGTTGTAAGCGCGAAGCCTTTTTTATCGTCTATAAAGGTAACGTTGGCCACATTGTGATCTGGATTGATGTAACCATCGGTTAAACCTTTGGTATCAAAAATGGCCATATTGTCGTGATCGGGCATGGTTTGCCCCACCAACTGATTTAAGGAATTGTAGGTGTAAATGGTTTTGAAATCGTGCTGTGGCAAAGTTGTTCTTGTACCGTTGGCTCTGTCTAGTTTTACTTTCGCTAAATCTGCTGCATCTGTAAGCACATGTACACCATTTGGCGGAACGGTTTGCACGAGGTTGCCAGCTTGGTCGTAATAGTAAAGCGTAAACTGGTGTTCGTCGTCGTTGTACTCCATGTTGAACTCTTCGTAAACATTCAAACATTTTTGGATGTAGTCGTCTTGGAATTCTTGTCTGGTTTTTTCGATATAAGCCGTGTATTGTGTATGGGCAATACCGGTAGCCATTTGCTCTTCGCGCTCATCGCAAGTTTGTTCTATCGCCTCGTAGGTAGGAAAATCTGGCACGTCGCACATGTAATCCATAGATGCGTTGCACTCTACTTTTGTAAGGGAAATGTCGTCGAGGAACATATAATAATAATTAGGATTTTCAGAATAAAATTCTCCATAAACACCAAGCTTAATAGAAGTTCTATTTCCACTATTAAGCTTTACAACAACTTTATTATAAATGGGGTGTCCATAACTATCCATTCCGATAGCAATTCCGTCTTCAGAAGGATTTTGTATAACATGCTCTACAGAATAAATATTATTAGCTGTAAGCGAGGAAAAAGTTTCATCCTCGTCTATTTGCCCCAAGAAAAGCTCCCAATCATATGCAAGTGCTGCCATTGCATGAACAGTAAATAAATATTCGGTATTAACCTCAACATCCATGGTTTGAGACCAGATATAATCTATTGGATCACCAGCAGAACCAGAGATGCCTCTTACCATAAGATAATCACCACAGATTCCATCAGTTTGACAAGAAGTACGTCCATAAGTATTATCCCATAACTGGGACAAAACATGTGGGGCCTCGGTTTCACCCACATAAAATGACTTATATGGTCCAGTAATACACGCAGAATAATCATAAAAATCGTAATCGCTTTCAAACTGAAGGGCATCAAATAAAGCTTGACTTGGCGCACATGAATTCCCCAAAGGATCACAACCATCTTCATCGCAAATATCCTCTGGATATGCATAGCCTGTAACATTTATCGGGCTTTCAAAATCTCCGTTTTTCACCAAATTAGGATTGGTGCACGAACCACATTGACCCAATTCTTTACCGCCGCACTCAGAATATCCCGTGAGAAGCGAGATAGAGCCATCGTTAAATTCGGCCACAATATTAAATATTTGTGTAAAATCCTCATCGTCTCTACCAATAACTTCAGCCCTCATATTTGAGAACGTAACAATGTCGGCCACGTCTAACCCATTCTCTAAAAATATTCCGTATCTGCAGGGGTTACCTTGATTATAATAAATTATTAACAATTCAATTCTTTGAAAATCTCCGTCAGGTACTATCCCATAATTTTCAAGGTCTGCAAAAAAGCCTGTTTCGGCTTTTAACGAAAGATCGTCTGCTAACAATTGTCCATAGTCAGTAAGCGTACATGGGTTGTTTAGTATTGAAGTAGGCACGCATTTTCCAATAATACAATCGCTTTCGCCATATATAGCAGCTTTAAAAGCGGTGCCATTTTCGTCGGTAAAATAAGCTGCTGCAACAAAATGAGTTGACGTACCACCTGAGGCATCCATAAAGCGTTCGTCTACTTCTATAGACGTGATAGATTGCTCTACAAAGTCATCAAAATTGTAATGCGCGAATTTTTCAAGAGTTAAAGTTACATTGGTACACATGGTTGTGTTGAGTACAACTTCAATTCCACTAAAACCTGTTGCGGCATTTAAGTCGATTAACAAGGTAGTTACATCATCTTCTTCTTGATTGCAGATGAAGAAACCTGTGTTGGCAATTTCGTCTTTTTTGCGAGGTAATACAGGCACTTCGATAGTAGAACAGGCACCCAAATCGAAACATTGAGAGCTACCGGTAAGATCAATAATCTCCTTAATCAGATCGCTATTACTATTCGTACGTTCTGCAATGGCTTTGGCAACAAAACTGCCTTCGGTAACTCCATCTGGATCTATGGAAGTAAATTTAATTAGATCTGCTATTACAAAATCATCTGTGGTGATTGTAAAAGTAAATGGGCAATTGTCGGTTCCTAATTCCGATTCGAAATGTCCTGTCATACTTTGTCCTCCGTTGCTTCCTGGCATCCAATACCAATCTGTAGCATCTGTAGTAGGTTCTATGTTGTGGTTTAGCGTGCTTCTAAGATCAGCAGTTAGCATTTGATCAAATTGAACACTTTGCTGCTCGGTAATTGTTAAGGTGGTAGATATTGGATCTAAATCGGAAGTTAGTTGTACTGCGGTGCAACCACTAACACAAGAAAACTGTTGTACAATTTGATCGCCGTCGAAAGTTTCTTCGTAAAGCATAGAGTTGAACAAGTTTTTAAGCATATTGGCTTGCGGAGAAGGCCTACAGATGGGATCGAAAGTGCAATTGGCTAGGTCTACTTCTATGCTATTTACAACACCTTCTATGGCTCCTTCCATAGTAATACGTTCGTACAAGGCAGCATTGTCGGCGTCTTGTATGGACACTTGACAACTGAAAGCACCGTTGTTGTTTGTGGCTCCGGTAATGTTAATTAACTCGCTTACATCAATTGAATGCAATGCAGATACCCTCCAAATTTCATCGAAGGTTAATAGATCTGAAGAGGCCGTATAGCTTAATTTAATCGTTCTTTCAGAAAGGTCGTCAGTGTTCAAGAGTGTTGCTTCTAAACTATGTACATAAGACTCTACTCCGATATTTGGTTGATTTAAGGAAGCGACATCATTCTTCCATTCAATTTGTCCGCCGGCAAGGGTAATACCGTTGAACAATTCTTCCTCTATAGCAGGTGTAATGCCAAAGCCAGTGCAACTGAGATTAAATGTGGTTAAAAAGTTCTCATTTTCGTCGTTGGCTATTCCGTTTAATACAGATTCAAAATCTACCGCTAAAGGACATTGCCCGCATTGTTGGTATGCGGAAAGCTGTGCCATATTGGCGGCTTGTAGAAAGGTTAAGGTGTTTTCTTCTACGCAAGGAAACATATCGTATCCTTCTTCTAAACAACCAGACTCGGAACCCGTTAGGCCACTTGCTAAACCATCGTTGATACTAGGGAATGCTTTGATATTATCTTTATACCTAGAATAAGAATACATACTACAGGGATTTTCAGGGTCTCTGTACGGGTTTCCGCCTTTCCTTGAGGAATGTCTGGCAAAGTCATTCTTTAGAGGTTCAAACCAGTCGATTAGATCGAAACAACCGTTGTAGCAACCATGATCTATTGAGTATTCCATTCTGTGCTTGTCTTGTAATCTGGTTTTAAGGCTGAGGTAAAGTAATTTAAATGCATCCCAGTGCTCTGCGGATGTAATTGCTATATGGTCGTTTTCCGCAATATCGGCAACAGTTTGGGCAGTAAGCAAATCATTCTCGCAGCTATTACAACTTACAGGCAAACAATTGGCTGCTAGGAATGACGTTTCCCATAAATCGTAAGGCTCACCATCTATAATGGTGTGATTGGACATGATATAATCCATGGCTCGGTTTAATCTGGTGCCATCATCAACTGTATGGCCATCTATCACATCGTACAAAGGGTTTTCGTCCTCATGAAAGAATGGATCTACCGACTTAGGGTCGGATTGTAATTGTGCTGCAGTTATAGAGATTGAACCAAAAGATGCAGACCACGGAGCACCTGTACTGATTAATTCGTCGTATTCTAAATTGGTTAGCATGTTGTCGAAATCGTTGCTTAATTCATTTATCAAACAATATTCGTAGAAGCAGTATTCGGGATGGTAGGCCACTAAAGAATTGGCCCACTCTTGTTGCCAGGCTTTTAAAAAATCTTTTACTTCAACCAAGTCTTCAGGTTTCGAGTATTTAATGGTTGCATCTAGCTCATCAATAATTTCGACGTTGGAAAGCGGATAATATTTATTGTCGTTGGTATTTAAAAAGAGAGTGACTAGTGCTTGGGTGCCGTCTTTATTTAAATAAGCATAGGTATCCTCTCCGCCAGAATGATTGGGAATATAAGGATGACGCCAAGTAGGTGCTAATCCTTTTTCAGTATGCTTTAATTTTCGAGGTAGCCCATTTCCTTCGTTAAAAATTGACATAAAAGCCTTGTATTCTCCAAAATCTTCATTGTCTACTTCTGTCATTAAGCCATCTATTATTTGTCCGCCAGAAGTATAATACGCGTACTGCCCACCTTTGCTAACGTGACCTATCATTGTTTTATAGGCAACGTTGCAAGTAAGAGAGGTTTCGCTACATGGTTCGTTACATTCGTCTATTAGGTTTTGAAACTCTGCTTCGGTGTAACATGGCGAGCATAAATAGTTGAGGTGGTAATCGTATTGGTCGTAATCTCCAAGGCTGGCTACACAGGTTGCGCAACTGGAATTACATCCAGAGAAATCTAAGCCCTCTTTGGCCCAATCGAAAAAATAATCTTCGGTAAGCATGCACGCATTGTCTTCTACGTATCTGTCGGTGTAAAAATCTAAAGCAGTTTGGTTAACGGTTAGTTTTTTAACTAAGGAGTAATTGCCTATTGGCAGCACTGGGTTAAAGATACTTGTAGATTCATCAACCCTTCCTGCAAACCAATTATCTACCCCATTGATGTTATCAGAATCGTAATCGATAAAACTTGACGAGCAATTTGCAGGGAGTATAGGAGTATAATCACTTGTTCCATTATCAATATCGCTTTCTATATTGCTTAGTATTGAAGCACCAATAACATCTTTTGTTCCATCGTTTGAACCCACTCCCACAAGGTAATCGTTGCCACAATCATCTGTCATGCTAATTTCAATGTCGAAAATACAATCGTAACATTGGGTGCCTGTTATATCTTCCGTTCTGATTCCGGGGTAATCAGTATCTTCTGGCGCTAGAGGGAACTCCAATGAGTTGGAGCATTCTTTGGTGTAGCGTTGCCCATAGTTTTTATAGGAAAACCGAATTGGTGCTTGCGAACTTACTAAAACATCTTTGGTAACTATTCGTGTTCTATCTAATAGGTTTATTGTATTTCTACTCCCATAATCTGATGGGTCGGTAAGATCCGCTCTGCCAATTAGGTCTTCATTTAATATTGTTGGAACACACGCTACTTCGTTGCAGTCTATATAAGTATCAGTACTAGGCTTATACACACAACGGCAATCTTCTAAGTCTATAAGGTTATCGGTAATACCTGCCAAACCTGTAGCCACGGTTTGCCCGGCTGCACTAACGTAGGTAACGGATATTTGTCCGTTGGCATCTTTAACAATTTGTTTTTTGTATTTGTTAGAGTTTCCAACGTCTGCACCAAAAAGGCGATCTAACGCTACTTCGTTGGGCGTGCCATAGAAAAACTCTGTTGCGTGCTTGCCATCATTCAATTGAAAAGTAGGCCCCACGCTTCCTTGTCTCTTCACTCTACCGGTGCCATCGGTGGTGTATTCTATTTGAGCAAAGGGGTATTTTTCGGCATCTGGCACGTAGTTGTATTGAGGATTGAGGACTGCCAATGAATTTTCGACAGAATAATACTTTGATGCACCTGAGTAGGTAGACATTGCTTTTACAACATCTAATTGACATTGATTACCTGCTGGGTCTAAATCGAAGTGTTCGCGATTATACGGAATTGGATTACTGGCTGCATCGCCATTATCGTATAGGTTAAAGTTTCCATGGAACGCTACTTTTTGTGTAAATGCTGGCACTGGCATTGCGGTAACAGCGGCTCTACCTTGGTGGTCGTAAAATGTTTCGCCTACAATAATGGCCGAGTCGCCCGAATGGGTTCTGTTTACCGATTGACGTCCTCTTAAACTACCATCCATGTAGTTTATTCCTAAACTACTTTTGCCTTCTTCTGCAAAAGTAGCGGTGTATTGCCAGTTGAGGTTTTTTTCGTGTCCTTCGGCAATTCTAAACATGGTATTGGCACTGGCATCTACTAAGTCGTTTAATGCATCAACTGTATTTGCAGGAACTAGCGACCATGTACCCGCCACATCTCTCATTTCTCCTAGATGCTCTACTTTTCCTCTGCCTCTAATTCTGTATAAAATATAACCTTGCTGGTAAAGCAATGGCACTGCATAGTGATTACTTACTGTGTTAATTCGAGTACTATTGAATTCGAAAATTCTTGATTCAATTGCTATTTGAGCGGTTGATAACTCGGTTATATTGTCTTCGCTAAAACTATTTACATGCGTCCATTCTAAATCGTAAGATTCTGCTCCAACTATATGGTCCCATGAAATTAACAATTCATTTTTTGCCACTATTTCTCGGGTGCTTAAACCATAGCCACTTGCTGGAGGCGTTCGATCAAAGGTTTCGTATCGCTCTATTTCAATTTCGGCTTCTATGGCTAGGTTGGCTACTATGTCGTTAGGGTCTACTCCGCTGCTAGGCACAGGAATAACTGTAACACTAATTACGTTTATAGACATTGCCGAGGCTCCTGTGCCCGTGTAAATGGCTTTGTCTACATAGGCTTGTTTTCGGCTATAGGTAATGTTTAATGTTTTTATAATGGTGGTAGTTGGTGCCAACACACCGTTTACAAACTGATACAAAGTAATCTCAACTACGGCAGTTGCTTCGTAATCGTAAGGCTGATATCTATCGTTGTCTTCATCGATAAAGAACCGAACTCGATTGCCAATTTTATGGTTGATGAACTTTGCTTCCCAATTGTTAGCTGGGTCTAACATAAAATTATACCTGTCGTCGCTAACGTTAAATTCATCGTTTACCCCAACAGTAAAATCTTGGGTTCTGTTGCTCAATTTATTGGTGTATGTGGTTGTACCTGCCAATAAATTGGTGACGGTTAACACACTTAACAACAATGTGGCTATTGAAATTTTTCTTAAACTTTTCATATTGAAAACACTCATCCTTTATACTTAATTAAAGCTCCTCCCTTTGCTACTGCTTCGGGAGACGAGGTTGGTAAATAAAATTGTGATCTTTGTATGCTTCTTTTAGCTTGGCTTGCTGGCCTTTGCCTAACAAATATTTGCTGTAGGTAAAAGTTTCTGCCTTAAACTTGGCCGAAGTGATAACTTCTGTGTAGGTTATTTCCATTCTTGCTTTTTGCTTCGCTTCGCTTTGATCGCCATAACTCTCTGGCGTATCGGAAAAAAGCACCATTTTTTTAATGAAGAATGTATTAGCGTCGAAGATGATATCTACACGTGCATATTCCGAAAGACCAGGCCTAACGTTAAATGAATAGCCAGTTAAGTTGTTGGCTAATTTCATTTTTGTAATGCTGCTGCACATTTTGTTTAATGCAGTTATATCGAACGGCATTACATCCTCCTTCGCTGAAGCTTCGGAGGACACGTCCTTTTTTGAAGAAGCCTGAAGCGTTATAAATTTGTCGGTATGGTGAATGGTGAAATTGAATTTATCGGTAGTCACCATTTCCAGAGGTCCGATTTTTTGATATTTATTTTGTCCCTTGGTTTTTAATTCGCCAAATTCTGTGTGAAGCGGTTTTGTGGCTGTCCAGTTTTTATAAGTGGCGTAAGTCATTTTTAGGTGCAGACTACTGGCTGATGACAGTTGCTTGTTTACTTTGGCCAGGTCTTTTACTGCTGATTCCTCCGTCGTGATGGCTATTGAGGACATGTTCTTCGTCGCTACGGCTTCGAAGGACGAAGATTCAATGGAGGACACGTCCTCCGATGTTTGGCCATACGAGACCGTACCAGCCAACAGAAAAATATAGATATGTAAAAGGATTTTTGTTTTATTTCTGGGTTGCGTTGACTCACCCCCGGCCCCTCTCTTGAAGGAATAGAGGGGGGATAAATGCGCAATGCGCAGGTAAGGCGATATGTTTTTTGTGCTCACTGATTCGTTAATGATTTGAAGGAGGAGGAATGTATGTCTGATTATTCTTTTCACTTTATTTCTCTTTGTCTTCTCTACTTATTTCTGTGTTGCGTTGGCTCTCGTTTCTGTGACTGTCATTACTCCTCTTTCGGTTTCTTTTTTTAATCTTATTAAGGAACCGTCTTCGTCGTATTCGTAATATGTGGCATAGTTGTTTCCGTCTAATTCGGCGGAGAGCCTTAATGTAACTGGGTCGTATACAAATGATTTTAAGCTGGCGTTGAACGGGAATATTCTGATGTCGTCTACATACACATCTACATCTGTACTGGTGTTGTCTAAGCTGATACTGATTTCGATGGCATCAATAGGCACTTTAAAGTCGACTTCAATTTTTTGCCATCCGTCAATTATATCACCACTGGCTTTAAATGGGCCCTTAATTTCTGGAGTGGAAGAAGAAGAAACTTGAAAGCTTAATGAAATGGATGCTTCATCGAAAGTTACTTGGCTGAGGTAATCGCTTTGTCTAACCCATGCACTTAACACATAAACACTATCGGGATATGGAGAGAAACCAGGCAAACAGGTTTCGCAGGGAAGCGGATTACCACATTCTACTATTATGCTTCCAGTAACAACGGCATCATTACACTGTGCTGTTACAATGCATTGGTATTGGTAATTGCCCGCATTGATATTTACATTGTAAATTTCAAGCGTTTGCGTTTTGTTGGATATAACTTCTCCAATTAAGCTAGCCTCTGTAAATGGAATGGTCTCATATTCTTCATCTTCACCTCCCGAAATAAGCCGGTATTGCCATAGATAAGAATCGGCGTTTTCGTAAGGTGCAGTTAGTCTTGCTGTGAGCCCTTTGCATACTTTGATGGAAAGATCTGCTAGGGTAGCTGGTTCGTAAATGGAAATGGTTCTAATAAACTCGTAACTCCCACAATCATCTGTTACGTTGCAACGAAACTCATAGCCTTCTACATTGCTATTTACATTACTGATGTATAGGTTTTGAGCTGGTGCTGGATCGAAAACATAATCTCCATATTCGCCCATCGACTGATTAATGTTTAACCATGCTCCCACTGTACCTCCGTCTATTGTTCTGAACTCCCATTCGTAAGTAGTTGCGCTAGGAAGGTTAACAGATAGTGCAGCATTTTGTGCTAAACAAACTTGAGTTGATTTTATTAGGTCTGTGGGGGTGGTGCATGGTGGAGGTACCGTAAAATATCCTGCAGGGCCAGTTCCCGAAGGTGCGCCACCACTAGCAGCAGCCATTAGCTCAGAAACCGTGGCTAAAATTTTACCATCAATAGGAATATTGGATAAATTATCTATTTCTACATCTACGTCTAAATCATATGTACTCACCCCTGTTTGGATAGGAACGTTGTATGTCCCAATGTAGTCTAGCATTGGGTTTCCTGTTTCGGAAGAATGGTAAAAATCCACTACATAAATCCTATCTGCTTTATATACATCTTCTATCAAGAGTTCTACCTGTAATTTATTGCTAGTTTCATCATAAACAACATTGTCCATTATTGGAGCATTCACGCTCAAATTCGCCGATCCAATGTGTAGCATAATTTCACTTGATAGGTTGCAACCTCTAATAAGTGCATTAAAACAATTCGACGCCAATTGAATAGTTGGTTCTCCAAGTCCTTTAGTAATTGACTGAC
Organism: Flavobacteriales bacterium; assembly: GCA_013214205.1. GTDB lineage: Bacteria > Bacteroidota > Bacteroidia > DT-38 > DT-38 > DT-38. The sequence goes on along the minus strand of JABSPQ010000216.1, from coordinate 14,320 downwards.
CAATTATTTCAACTCCATGGTTATAACTATCGCCAAAATGTCCTTCTATATAAATGGGTAAGTCAGCACCTTCCAATTTATTTCCTTGATTAAAGGGCGGGTAATCTATTTCCCAAGGGTTGTTTCCTATTAACTTAAACCCAAGCTCAGTAGTACCAGGATTTTGGTTCCCAATTAGCCATAAGCCCCCAATATCTGATCCAGATGCAGGAATTGTAAATGTTCCGTTAGGCAACTCTACATCGTTTCCATCAGAAATAACGTTTCGTTGAAAAACCCAAGTATCTCTTGGATGGTAGAGCCAAAAATCGGACGTGCCATTATCGGCAATATAACAAGAGACCAAGTTATCCTCTATAACAACATCAATCTCGGGGTCAGTTATAACACCTACGTTATTTTCAACCATTATGGGCCATTCTGCATGTACTACGTTTTGAGCAATCCTGACATGTCCACCAATATTCACGTCGTTAATAACTACATAAATTCCGTAGTTTATAGGAAATACAGGATCAATATCGGTTAATATATTGCCTACGATTTCAACATCTAAGGTAATCTCATATTGATCAATTTCACCGTATATACTATGGTTTCCTCCACCATCTGTTTTGAAATTATTCGAAGATATTTTTGTATTGTTTACTACATAAAAATATATTGATTGACCATGATTGATAAAAGAACAATTTTCGATAGTAATGTTATACCCGTACAATACAATAGGTGTTCCTCCTGAGGAACCATCAGAAATAGTAAGATCATTCAATGTAAAGGATGATTCACTTTCTACATCGAGGTCGAAAAGGGTATTACCGTTGTTACAATGCACCCCTTGATCTGTTAAATCATTATAAGGTTTAACAATTAATGAGCCGTCACTAAGATTTACGATAGGCATATTATTGGTAAGCACCACTAAGTTATCAGGAGAACCACCAATAACGTTAAACTCAATTACCACGTCGGCACCATTGTTATTAGCGTCATCAATTGCTTGGGTAAGTGCGTACCGTAAAGAACCTATATTACCATCGTCGCTTGTGTTTATTACACAATACTTTTCGGGTACGTTACATGTGGATTGTGCATTAACAGAACCTGAATGCAACATAAATCCAGCAAACGCAAGCATTACAAGGCTTACTTTGAATAAGCTTTTCATTTTGGTAATTGTGTTTTTGAAAAATAATTTCATCATGTGTGTTGTTATTGTACCGGACATTCAAATGTTTTTTTAAGCTCTATACTGTTTGAAGGAGTAATTTTCAAACTCTTGCGTCCCGAGTGAGAATAATCGCTTGACAAGCTGACAGGATCTCCATTTACATCCAATAGGCCTTTGTAACTAAAATGCTTTGTACCACATTCGGAGAAGTCGTGGTCTTCGAAACCATCGTACCCAATTTCTCTGTATTCTGCATTGGCAGCCACAGCTTTTACATGGTTGTTGCTGAAACCATATTGCACGGACGAATATCTGTTGAGGGTATCTTTGCTCTCAATTTCTTGTCCGCTAGGTAGGTGCATGGTAGATCGGGATGCTGATGTCCAACCAGTTTTGTTTCTAGACCAATCTCCCCCATCTGTAGGTGTCCAGAATGGATCGAACGAATCATAAACTCCATCATTTCTTAAATCTACTTGGCCGTTTGTTCTGGTTTGTATTCTGTCGGTTAAATACATCCAAGACCTTAGCGGTCTAAAATTGCCTTTGGTACCTGCTAAAAATGGATTAAACAGAGTTGTAATATCGAAATTGCAATTACAGTCGGCTTTTCCGTTGTCGTTAAACTCTGTTACGCCAGCACTTAATACCTTCTCGAAAGAGAGCGCATTCTTTTTTACAGGATTTTTCAAGGTAACTACCGAACCAACAGAAGCGCTGATGTTTCGGTGGCCCGATCGAATTACTTTAACAGGGTGCTCAGAATTGTACCAATTGCCATCCGCGTCCATTAAGGCGAGTTCCGACGTATTAGGGATTCTGGTAACCCATCCTTTAGTAATAACGTCATCTATATCAACGGCTACCTCATCTCCTTCCACCATGTTTTGATTGGCCAAGTTTTCCGACAGGTTTACCAATCTATACATGGCATCTATGTTTTGATATGCTGGTCCCATTCTGTCGTAAGCCCAATGCGCAGGATAGTTGAATGCGTAAATTGGATCTTCGTATTGATTGGTTGTTTCGGTAAGGACTACTGCACCTGTTTGGGCATCGTACAATCTATCGTAAGTAGACACGCTGCTGCTTAAATCGAACGCCCTTGTTTCATCTAAAATTCCAGCACGGTTAATTACTTTGGTGGTGGTCATAGACCTAAATCGCACTTTTTCGCTGAAATAATTTGGCCACATGGTTCCTGCAGGAAAAAGAAACGGACCTATCCAAAAGACATCCAAATTAACTTGGGCACCTGCCTCCACTTTATGCAGGTTAGACTCTCTAGAATCTGCCACCATGTCGATGTCTATGCCTATGTCTACATTTTTAATGGTTCCATCTTTACTTATAACATCCACCTTGTTCGACAATCGTTTACCTCCCGTAGTTTTATAAGTATATTCTACTCCCGACACTGGATCGCTCTTTTCGTGGGCATATACTTTTTGACTCTTCAATTTCCCGTCCATGTTGTTTAATTCTATCGCATAGCCCTGGGTTACTGTTAGGTATTCTTTGTTTACTATTTTCAAGAATTTAAGTACTGGGTTTGTATTAAAAGGCTTGGCATCCATTGGCGTTTCGGATACAATTACTGGGAAGTCTTTAGAAGTATAAAACTCGGTTACCACCTTGCCCTTGGCATGGGTATTTACATTGGTGTGCTCTATATTTTTAACAGCAACTTTACCATAACTAATTCTTGCACCAGGAAAAAAGGATTCTCCAAGCGGTTGCTCTATATAAAAATCTGAACTAGGCACTAAAAACTTACCAGGCTTTTCGCTGTACGTTTTGGGTTGTCTAAAAGGATTTTCGTCGTTCCCCAAATTAGGTTCATAAGCTGCTACCCCACTACTAATGGTATCGCCATTTTCTATAGTTGTATAGTTATATTCTTGCCCATAAGTAGCCGTTTGATATGTGTTTTCGGTGGTCATGCTAGCCCACTCATCTTTCATAACTACTTTGGCAACCCTATGGCCTCCCCCTTTTTTAATTCGATTTGGACTGTAAAATCGAAGCCATGCATTACCTGGAACAAAAGACTGAGAATGCCCTATTCTACGTGCATTGTCTTGAAAACCTTCAAAGGCTTGCACCATTGTATTAATAAGCGGAAACAATCCATCAAATATTGCATCTACAGAGCTATTTGCAGGGTCGTTTTGATGATATGCGACTCGTGGCAAATACAATTTGGTAAAATTCCAACCCGCTTTAGAAATAGGGTTAACTTTTGGATCATTTTTAATAAGGTCGTCAATTTCTTGTTCTTCTAGTTTAATCCATGCGTGGGTGTATATATTGCCACTTTCGTTAGGTACAAAGCCATATGTTAATGAACGTGCATTTGCTAAATATCCTGATACAAATTCGAATTTGGGCTGCAATATATCAGATCGTTTATTTACATCTAATAAAAACCTGAAGTACAAATCCTCCAACACACTACCATCCGCATTGTTTAAATAATGTTTCTTAAATTCGGAAGCCAATCCCAATCCAACAAAAGGCTTATTTAGTTCAATAATTAGATAGCTTCTGCTTTCTTGCTCGTTGGCAACTCCGTTGTCCTCAAATAATTTATTCTTATTAATGTCATCATACCAATCATCATGATCCTCTGGTTCCTCTCTTACCGCTCCAACTACCTTGCACATTTCCATGGCTCGTTTGTCTTGCACATAACCGTAATCATCTGCTTCGTAATCTACCTCAATTGTTCCTCCAGAAGGTAAGTTTATGGACGACAAGTTCCACGCAACAGCCCTAACGTCAGCCCAAGTTCTATCTGGATAAGTTGTGCTTTCCGCATACTCATTATTTGATAAAGAGCCAGCATCTGCAGTACGTAATTTATCTAATTCCTCTACTTTGCCTTGCTCTACGTATGGGAATTCATCTGTTCTTAAAGGATAATAATCTTCGTTACAGTCTTCATCATTTGGCTTAAACGATCCCCAACGATCATACCCTTTCATATTATAGTTCGGGTTTATTGTAGCAACGGTTTTGTTGGCTCCCGTAGGCGTATTGTCCATTTCACCATAATTAAATTGGTATGGATTTAATTTCCCCTTAAACGACTTGCCATAGGTAAAGTAAATTTCTGTTAGCGTTAGTTTACCGCCTTCATTTACATTGCCGTAAGCATCAAGATCATAATCATCGTCATCATCAGTGTTATCACCATTATTTTCCACCAGGTTTTTGAGGTTATTGGGCAGACCTTTACAAAGTGAATAGCTGTATTTGAAATGAATTGTTTTGAGCGGAACTGCATCGGTGTTGTTTAATCTGTCGTGCTTGGCATACAATTCAATTTTTTCGAGCAGCTTAGCATTATTCTCATCATTCGCATCATCGTCGCTAGCACTATCACTTCCTGTAACTCTACCACCATTGGTATCTGTAACTCCGAATGCATCCATTCTGTTGGCCGTATGAAATTCGGCAATGTGGGTTTTCGTTTCAATAGAATGCATGTACCAAACTTCTTTTTCGCCATAGAGATAAGTAGCTTTGTCGTCTCCCTTTTTACCTCTTTTAGATTTTAGCCCCTCGCTGTGGTTGGCCATGTTTTCTGCAAAAGGTACCCTCCAGTTAAAAGGGTTATCACCACCGTGAACTCTGGTGTAATTAATTTTGGTATAGCTGCCCAAATCATCATCTGTAGGGCCATCTAAAGTAACATCCACATAATCTGCCGAAACAATTGATGTTAATAAGTATGAATGCGCATATCCTGGGGTTGTAATTCGCTCAAAATAATGATCTAACCCGTTTTTATTCTTTTTTGAAACATCCTTTTCTGGATTATATTCGATTAAACCTGTGTAACAATCAGGTGTTCTATAATCTGGGTTTACAGCAAAGGTTACTTCTTGTTTTTCTGAATTGTATGCAGGGATTCCATAAATGTATCTAGCTCCATCTCCCCTTACAATAGATACTTCGGAAATGTGTGAGTTTCTATAAAGTCCGTCGTCATCTATTGAATTACGAGGAATCTCCTCTTTACCATATTTGCCACCAGTAATTGTAAATGAAGGGTCGTAGTCCTCAATAAATTTCTGCATCGCCAATTCAGGAGCATCTTTAGCAAAAATCATGTTCATTGGCTGGTTCCTGCTTTGTCTCTTTTTTCTTACGATACCATCTTTAATATCCAATGAAGAATACTTTATAACTCCTGGGCTTTGATCTTCGTTTTTAAATACTGACAATTCCGCAATTGCTGTAACGTGTTTTCCTGATCCTTTCAAGGATACCCTAACAGGGTCAAATCCTCCAATTTTATCAAAAAAGTCAGGATCTGCTTCAGGAGTTAGTTCTCCCAATTGTTTAAAATAGAAAGGCTCTTCATCAACGTTTTCGTATAAACCGGACGTATTAGAAGGACGTTTAAATTTTAATGCACGTGCAGCATCATTGTTTCTCTTCCATGCTCCATTAAAGCCAATACTTTGCGATGTACTAAAATCTGACCCAATTTTAAAAAGGTTTCCCTGACCAGTTTCTATAGTTGGTAAATCGCCCGACATGGCAGTGGTAAATATTATGTTATCGTGCACTGTTCCTACCTCTGGCCTAAAGGGACGATAAACTCCGCCAACCCCCTGACCGCTTACACCGTAAACATCGTAACTATAATTTGCAAGAGGTAGATTAGGCCTGTTTTTGGTATGAGCACCATCTTTTTCTCGGTTAAAATCCATTAATGCACCGGTTAATGGATTACTAGGAATGTTCTGTGAATTTAAATAACCATATGCCCCAAGCACCACTTCATCGGCCGACAAACGTTGCCCACTTACGCTTCCGCGCAGTTCTCCGGATAATGCAAATGGTCCTAATTGTGCACCATATGAACCTCCAAAGGAAATGGCGTAATTTTCTCTACTTAGTCTACCCGATGGGGTGTATGACGGCGTAGCAAAAGAAATTCCATAATTAGATGCCGCACCTTGCTCTTCTACTATTTTTCTATCAGCGTTCACTGCTTCTTTTTTTCCCTCTAATCTCATCGTTAACTGAGTTAACCCTCTTCTACTGTTATATCCCAAACCAATAGAACCTCCTTTTGAGGCAGTGTTCACTGCGTCATTAATTGATCTCATGTAAGACACCTTCGTACTCACTCCCACACCAGATTCGCTACTAACTGAAAGTCCCAATGATGCATTTAGCCCATCTGTAGCTGGGCCCACACCAAAAGTTACTCCAGCCGACATGCCCACTCCGGTATAATTGTTATAACTTATGCCTAAGTTTAATCCGACTTTCTTGTTAAGTTTATCAACAGCATTAATTTTCTTACCCAAGAATTCTACTTTGGGCGAATATGTAAGCCCTACAGTAAAATTGTCTTTTATGCTAAATTCTCTCTTAATCTTATCTCCGTTAAAATCATCGGGTAAGGTTCTAACATTTCTGTTAATTACCCCAGGGTTAATGTTCCAACCCAATCCTACCCAACTGGCTTCTTGGTCCATGGTAATGCCGGAGTGGTAACTGATGTTTATTGGATACCCACCAACATCCAACAATGGAATGTTGTAGGTAAAATCTCCCGAAGAAAGGTTCACCATTTCGGAGGTTCCTATTGGTTCAAAGCTTTGTACCTCGGGCTGACTTGGACCACCAGTTAAGGCGAAAGCTGCGCTTGGCTGAATAATTTGCAGTACAAAAGACAGCATTAAGTATGCTGCTATCACTTTTGATATTTTACTTTTTCGAATTGCTATTAACATCTCTTATTTATTTTAAAGCCAACTTTGGCAAATCTTCTAAATCGTTTGAACTAATCGTAAATTTTATTGGTCCTGTACCAAAAAATCGGTCGTAGTACACAAATACTTTGTCCTGTTGTTTGGCTTTTGCGCTTTGATGCTTTTTGGGAAATGCAACAACAAACTTTTTGTATGGTGTTACACCATAAGTTCTTTCAAAATGATACATGCCGCAACGAAGTGTATCTGCCCCGTCTACCAACATTAAATCGTTTTGCATTCCAAAAGAGAAGTAGTTTATTCTATTTTGAAATTCTTCGTTTCCAGATATGTTCGCTTTAAGAATGTCTTGCTCTCTACCCGAAGTAGCAATTGTAAAAGTGTAGTAATCTAAATCTTGGAGTTCTAACTTTTCGGCTTCCAGCGTTGCTGTGTTGATGGTTTCCTTTTTTAAAGATTGAAGTGCTCTATAAGCTAATGGGAGGTGCTGCACGGTAAATTCATAGTCGCCATACATTTTAGATTTCCTCAATCCATTCTCAGGGTTTTCTACCCAGTGGATGTAGTCCATCATTGCTAAAGATGTTGGCTTTGATTTATTGAAGATTCTTTCAAAGAAACCTGCTCCTTTTTCAGCCACTGCTGTTGCAGGTTCGGTAACCGAAGTATTGCCACTTGAGCCTACAGAATCCGTGCACGCCACAAAAGCAATACATGCAAAAAACAATAATATGTAGTTTAAATTCTTCATACTACTCAACACCGTTGTATTTATCGTTCACAAATTCGGTGAGTTCTTCGGTGATGTTTCTTTGTGGCTTGGCATACATCATTTGCCCTTCGCCATTGGCGCCAAATAAATAATCGTAGCCTCGCTCCTCTCCAAAGTCTTTTACATATTGGTTTAGCTGCGTCCAAATTTGATTGGTATATTGACTCGCGAGTATTTGGTTGTCTTCTGCAAACTGTTTTTCTTTCATTAAATATTGCTGACGCAATTGATCGAATACAACCAACTCTTCTTGGGTTTGGGTTTCTTTAGCTTGAAGTACTTCTTTCATCGATCTTATGTTTACCTCCAAGCTATCCAACACTCTTTGTCGTGCTTTTTCGGTTGCAATCATTGTCGATTCTAATTCATTTTTCAATAAAAAACCATTGTACAGTTCGGCCGTATTTACATAGGCACTTTGGGTTTGATTCATTTTTACACTAATTGCCAAACCAATACTCGCACATACAACAACCCCAATGGCTATTTTCCAAATCTTCTCCATCTCTCTTATTTATTAAAGCTTAAATCTTAGATATTTTCTTTCCTTTTTCTCGTTGATAATTTCGAGGGTATAGTCACCAGTGAGCCCCAACCCTGTTAAGTTTATCATGAGTTTATTATCTCCAGGAATTACATTTAAAATAGGAAGTGTTATTACTGGATTAGCATCTAATGACTCAACATTAACATTTGCGTTATCGAATATTTTGTAGTTGAGGGTATGGCCAATATACTCTTCGAAATAGCTGACTAATAAAATGTCGCCTTCTGGCCAATAAACACTTCCATCTAATTTTGTTTTAGGCACAACGTATGGATCGTTAAAATCGCCTAGCGCTACAGTGCCATTTGCCAATACAAACTCCCCAAATGTAGAGGTGGGCACCGTGCCTTGCACTTGATTTACAAGCCCGCCATAAGTATTGGTAAAATCACCTCCCAAACTCTCCCAACCTGAACCGCCTAACACTGCAACTTTAGAATTTTGATTGAGAACAGTTCCGCTTCCTGCTGATAAAGACAAACCAACATTTACCGTTGGATTATCAGAGGTGGTTTCAAACACAAACCATTTTCCATTTTGATCAATTGAAGATAAATCTCCAGTGATCGCCACATTTGAAGGCGCATTATCTCTATATAAAGCGGAAAATCTAGACCTAACAGTTGCTCCCGATACGATAGTAATACTAATGGGAGCATATGTACTAGCTGAACCAATTGGAAACTCGAAGTTGTCGTCTCCTATTTTTTTTAATTTACCAATAAAGTAACTAGGAATAGTTGGCCATAAATTACTAACAGATGAACCGTCTTTGAAGATAGCAACATCGCGTTTTGCAAGTGTAATTACCCCTTCCTGCAACTCAACAATTCCAGTAAATATTACCTTTCGTCTAACGTCAATCGTAATTGATCCAGCCGAATTATTAAATAGTACGTCATTAAATTTTAATTTCCTGCTTGATGTAATAGATTGAGGTGAAGCGCCGTTAAAAATAACTTTTCCATCACCTGCCTGAAAAAGAGGCATTTCGGCTCCATTTACCTGAGTAACTATAAGGTTACCTGTTAAGGTAAGAAGGCTTGGTAATTTGAATGTGCCTCCTTTCTGAATAATATTTCGAGTTACTGTTAGGTCATTTGCTGATGCATCGAACTCAAATAAAAACGTTGAACTTAACTTTAAAGTTTTTACAACTACATTTTGAACATTGAGAGAACAAGTTCGTTTCGCAGCTTTATTGAAGATGACAATCGAATTGGCGCTTGGTACAATCCCTTTTCTCCAATTTCGGGCGTCACTCCATTCATCACCCCATTCCTCGTTAAGAGTTCCAATCCAAGTTTCGTCTGCCGGATAATGAGTAGCTTGTCCAAAACCAGTAATAGATATAAATAGCATTAAGCTAAAAGCAATTAAAAATATTCGTTTCATATTTATATAATTTGCAACGCGGGAGGAAAAAACCATCATCCATTTCTACTTCTAACTAACAAATAGAGACACAATGACCTTCAAATAAAACCATACCTACCTAGGTAACTACATTTGAATACTCCGATTTAATACAAGTAAATCACAGACATTTCTCCCCTAATAAATTTCAACGAACCGAATACGGCTCGACCTTTAAACTTTCAAAAACCAAATGATTAGCAAGGTTCTTTTACAATGTTTTTCGGGGATTTAATTGCTAACGCAATACAATTTTATTCCTCGACAATAAAATTTAGTCGACTAAACTATATAAAATACTTACACATACAACAATATGGATGCGTAATAATTTCTAACAATTAACTCCTACGTATTTACAACACCCTGATTTTAAACACCGTTACTACCAAATTATACCTGAAAATATATTTTGCATTTTTCCGATAGAAAATAATCTGTGTTAAAAACAGACATAATCTTTTATTTTCTCACATCAAACGTTAATTAATACATTGTCCATTTTTCTTATTCAAATCCACTCACGTTCTTCTATAGAGAGCGTGATTACTCTCGAACCTCTCGAAAACATTATTAATCCTGTAGATGACTAGCGAAGCGAATAGATATGACACCATTCAACCTACCATCTACAAACAGTTACGAGACTATTTTTAGAACTGCTTCGCTAAGATTGCACCAACCAAAACCTCAAAGCATTTTACTTATTCAAAAAGTTTTTTGTAATTCCATTACAGCTGTTACTTCAAAAATGACGTCAGCAGTTTTTTTATGCCTCAACAGAAATATTAAATACCAAGATATTTTTTGTTCGTCAGCCGAATTCAAAACGATATTTCACAACCTGCAACACGCGCACAATCAAGCCTATGTAAGAAATACAACCCTTTATGCACTTTTCTAAATAATTATCACGGCTCAACTGAAATTTATAATGGCTTAACGGTGGGTTTGTCCAAAACAGAGTTGTAAGGTTTTAGGCAAACTTTATCGTTTTTTCGCCACTATTATGCATTTATTATTTTTTCCGCCTTACCCAATGATCCTTCCTCTTCAGAAAACGAGTCAAGGCTCAGAAATCAACAGATTAACTATGCATGTCTCTAATATCATAACTAAACATACCTTAACTATGACTTTTTTTGTGTCCTATTTGTGTTGACACCCCTGTAGCCCTTGCTATTTAAAGAATATTACATTCTGTAATGGGAAATAGCCCTAAATAAAACAATATCCAGAGGTTGAATCTTAACAATATTTAACACCAATTACACAAACGTCATCGATTTGCTCAAGGTTACCTCTCCAATTTCCAAAGGCATCATCAATCAATTGTTTTTGATCATCCATCGACTTATTTTGAATACTGAGGAGCAAAGCCCTAAATGCTTTTACCTTGAACTTCGTCCCCTTTTCTCCTCCAAACTGATCTACGAATTGGCGTTTCTGCAACAAAACCTTCTTTAACATGATCGCCAACAAAAATGGTAACGGTTCTGTTTTGCCTATCAATGCTTGCTCTTGTTGAATAAGGAATCATTAACGACGGAAACGTTAAACCTATGTCCTTACCATCGTTGTTTTCATAGAACAAAACAATGAATAAACTGTTGTGCGTTTTTGCCCATTGCGCATAAGCGTCCAAGTTATCTTTTAACCAATCGTCGCCTCTTCTAATAGGGTATGGAGGCTGCCAATTGTGCATGTCGTGCAACAAATCGGGGATTACAATACTTACTTTAGGTAGGTTTTCGAATCCAGCCGCATCGGTAGGAAAATCTGCAAAGCGTTGATTAATTGTATTGCCATCGCTATTTATTTGAGCATTAGTAAAGCTAATCCATGGCACATGCTTACGAGCATAAACTGTAGCACTATCGGCGTTTTTAGTAACATGAACTGTGTCGCCAATGGCAGGCAAACTTTGTTGCATAACCTATAAATGAAAGCCCTTTATCGGTAAGCTAAGAAGCCAGGTTAGCAGCTGTAAACGGATACCCTACAGGGTTGTTTTTAGTCGATACTTTATCTTCGAATCCAACACCTTGATCGTTGGCAGAAAACAACCAAAAGTAGTTGCTCTGGCTGTGATGCTCTTCGCCATACATGTTTACAAAGTTGGCTCCTTGTGGTAATAAAGAGCTGATGTATGGCGTGCTATCAGATGCAATTATTTGATCGTAATCTTTGTTCTCTTCCATCACAATAACAATGTGATCGTATACTGGAATTCCGTTAGACCAAGGGATAACACTTGAATTTGAAGTAGCTTCTTCCAATGGCTCTGGTTTAAGTTCGCGCTTATCGGCATTGCCTGTTTCCAATCCACAGGAGAATAAAAATGAGATAGAAACAAATAGATATAATTCGTTTTTCATAATGCTCTTTTGGGTTTGGAGATTATTTCAAGAAAATGCAATATAATCGATAACGACCTATGTTTGTATTAAATAGGATTTTTTCGGCTAGGTATTTTATTCCTTTTCTAAGATTTTGTTGATGATTGCTAATGCTTCGGTTTGGTCTGATTCCAATCCTTCTATCTGACTTACCACAACGCCATTTTTATCTAAAACTGTAATTAAATTAGAATGAGAAAAACTACCTGGCTTGTATTTGGTGTACTCCACTCCCAACCTTTTGGCCACCTTTCTGATATTTTTAGGCTCGCCATACAACAATGTCCAACGACTTAAATCTAATTCGTGATGCGCTGCAAATTCCTTTAACACCTCTGGCGTATCAAGTTCATCGTCCATAGAAAGCAGAATATAATTTACCTTGTCCTTCTGCTCAATTTTTTCGTCGAGCACAACCATGTCGGCCACCATGCGAGGGCAAACCATAGGGCACGATGTAAACATCATTGCAATAACCTGAGTTTTGCCTTTAAATATATCGAGCGAAACTTCTTCACCATCTTGGTTCTGCCATTTGGAGGTTGAATCGTAAACAGATGCTTCTCCTCTTATAACTTCTTCTTCCGTTCCACAGTTAGTAAACAATACAGCACACACCAATATAATTGATCCGAGTTTTTTAAACATTTTCTTTTCTTTCTAAATTACGTTGCAAAGGTATTAGAATCTCATCATCAAACTTTATTAATAAACGAGCAGAGTTATGAAACACCTATATTTGTAATGAATCAATTATTATTTAACCCAAAAGTTGCATTTATTACTTGAATTCAGCAAATTAAAAAACACCACACATATAATTAATATGCCGAAAGGCTGTTTTATCTTGTAGGGAAATAATTTATGTGCAAAGTTTAATTGCGATTATTAAAATGGGATACAATAAAATCATCTTGGTTTTTCTAGGAATATTTTTAGCTGCTTGTAGCGGCATCAGAAATTCCATGACATTTTTCCCCGATCAAAAAAGCGAAATCTCTAAAGATCAAATTCCTGCTTACGTAATCGAAAAAGAGATTAAAACTTCCGACGACGAAACACTTCAAGCATTCTATTTTAAAATAACAGAACCCAATAACGAATCGTTGGTTATTTATCTCCATGGCAATGCAGGCAACCTGTACGGCCGTTTTGAATATGCCAAGCAATTGTACGAAATGAACCACAATGTACTTTTAATAAGCTACCGTGGGTACGCGAAAAGCACTGGCAAGCCAAGCGAAGAAGGCATTTATTTAGATGGAGAAGCCGCGGTAACATTCGCAATTGAAACGTTGGGGTTCCAAGAAGAGAACATAACTATTTTTGGAAGATCTTTGGGCACTACCGTTGCCATTAATGCGTCTCAAAAAAGAAATTTTAAAGGTGTTGTACTGGTTACTCCACTTACTTCCGGCAAAGAAATGGCAGTAGCTATGGAACTTGGCTCTTTAACCTCCGTTGCTGGAGAATCTTACAATTCTATTGCAAAAATTAACAACCTAATTGCTCCAATCCTTATTTTGCACGGCACTATCGACAATGTTATTCCTTTCGATATGGGTAAAGATTTGTATGATACATACAACGGAACAAAAAAACTGATTACCATTGATGGCGGAAATCACAATGATTTACAAGACATTTCGCCAACAGAGTTTTGGGATGGAATAGAAGATTTTATAAATTAAAATCACCCCAAGCTGGTTGTAATTTTCACCTATTCCCTTCTCATTATTCAATTTTATGTATTTCGAAGCAGCGAAATAAACACATCGACCGTCTTTAATAGTCGAGTAGGTAAAGGGGAATCTCACCCCTAAACCTCTCACAGAACTGTACGTGAACCTCTCAATTCATACGGCTCTTATTATGCAGTCAAATTATTAGGTTAATTGATAACCTAAAGCCCAATGATGTGATGGGTATCGACTTTGTTCTTTCTTTAAAAATCATCCCTCTTCAAGTTGTTGTTAAATAATAAAACAGCATAATTGAACCCCTTCGCTCCACTCTCATTACAAGAACTTCATCACTACTACGAATTCATCCGCCACCTAAACAAACATTGGTAATCCTCTTGCAGGTATCTCCTGCTTGATCTTTCCCTTTAACATTCTGTTTAGGCTTCCTGCGTTCCAAAATAAAGCCTGAATAAAAGGCTTGCCTCCTGAATGACGGTTGCCGCATAGCCAGTAAATTAGGTGTCCGCTATACTCTTCCCTAAGACCTCGATAATTCTTAGGTTTCGACAACAACTTGTCTTTTCGTCACTTC
>JABSPQ010000215.1 GCA_013214205.1 Flavobacteriales bacterium | reverse complement strand
CCAAAATCATCTGGTTCATTTCCCCAATTGTTGTACAAACCACCAACAGGGTTTCCTGAAGAAGTACCTTGCCAAAATTGAGCGCCAGATCCTGTATTTGCCCCGTCCCATATCCATTCTCCTTCAGTTCCTAAATCATTCCCACCAATCCATACGTAAGAAGCTCCACCGCCATCTGGGGCAACAGTGTTCGAAGCAGTTATTCCACCATTATTCATTATTTCGTTATAAAGGGCATCTTGCTCCGCTTGGTCATCTATTTCAGCTAAATAACCGCCACTTGTAACAGCACAATCAGAGGCTTCAGCCCATGTTTTGTTTTCTCGAACAAGTTCGTAATTGCTTCCATTATAGGAGAAAGCGTAGATGCTTGTAGGGTTGATCACACATTGTGCATTAGTAGAACTGCTCGCCAATAATAAAGCGAAAAGTGCAATTGATTTTTTGATAGAAGAAGTCATGAGTGTTTAATTCAAATAGTTCGACTAAAGCTACGACTATTTCGGGAAAAACCTTCGGTACTTAAGATCGCTTTAAAGTGACAGCAGAAATTAAGCTTACAATAAAGCCCATTATTAAGACGGTTAAAGTCATTAATACGAAATTAAAAAGGGGAGAGGAAGCCAACTCTTTCATGTCTTCCATTTCGGCAATTTTGCTCTCAAGCTCTGTTCCGGAAAGTTCATTTTTTAGATTTGCGATCTCTTGAGCATAATAAACATCAACAAACTCAGGGTTGAAATAGACGATATATAATACGTCAAAAGCACCAAAGGCTACAGCTGGAATTAATGAAATTAACATTCCTAATCCCAAGGCTCTTCCAAAAGAGATCTTTCCATTTAGTTCTTTATCTCTGTGCGATTTAATACCAAAAAAGGCAAAGGACACTGCGATTAAGATGCTTAGGTAACCAACGACTTCTTGCATTCCAAAACTCAAGTCTGTTAGAAGAAAGAGCGAAATGGAAATGAATAGTGTAATCAATAATGCACTTAAACCACCAAACTTTAAAACTGTCTTTTTCATAATTGTAATTTTTGTTTAAAGCTACAGTAGGCTTAAATAATAATGAAAATATTGTAGTATGAATCTAATAGTACTTTGGTACTAATCTATTGATTTATAACCAATAGTGATTGTTGAGCTTTCAAAATTGCTTGCGGTCGTCTGCTGACCTCCAGCTTTTGATAAAGGCTTGAAACATGTGATTTAGTAGTGCTCTCCGTTATAAATAACTTGTCCGCAATTTCTTTATTTGACAGTCCATCTGAAAGATGTTGTAACACTTCTTGCTCTCGGTCTGAAATGCCAAGTTTCTTTTGCTCGCCGTAATTAATTTGGTTGGCACTTAAGAATTCATCACCTGATTTTGCCTGCCACTTTTTCCGGAAGTACAATCCAAGAAAGAAAAAAACGATTGATACAAGGACCACAATTAATTCAATTCCGATATTTCCTTGAATAAGTTGGTATTGGCTTATTTGAAATAAAATTACAAGCGCTGCAATTAATAACCCGAAAGAAATGACATTTTTCCTCATAAACAGTTGTTCTACTTTCTGTTTTTTCTAGATCGAGTCCCTTGATTTTTCCTTTTCTCTTCCAACCATTTTGGAACACGACCACCTT
>JABSPQ010000214.1 GCA_013214205.1 Flavobacteriales bacterium | reverse complement strand
ATTTTAAAACAGTTGAATTGCCTCTTATTCCATAGACACGTTTTGCTTCATCCTTGCTAAGCTTTCCTGATAATACTTCTGATACTAAGTTATTCTTAAATTTTGCTGAATAGTCTATTGAATCTTTAATCATTTTCATAGGTTTTTGTGTCAACCTATTTTAGTACAAGTCACTATATTGATTACTATTTTGCTCATCCATATCATTCTTGGGAAAGAGGGGCTAATGAAAATTTAAATGGGCTAATTAGGCAGTATTTCAGGAAAGGTTCAGACTTTACCAGCATTAATAAACAAAGGATTAAAGAGATAGAAGCCAAGCTAAATAATAGGCCTAGAAAAAGGTTTGGATATGAAACACCTATATTGGTAATGAATCAATTATTATTTAACCCAAAAGTTGCATTTATTACTTGAATTCAGCAAAGAAAAAAGAAAGGCTAATTAACAATTAAGATAACTCGAAAACTTCGTTTAAATCTTCGCTGGATTCCAGCTTTTTGAGCATATTTAGAATTTTAGCTTCATTAAGCATTTTCTTTAAATGTGTTTTAACTCCTAGTTTGGTAACATCTTCAATATCCTTATCAGAATTAGTTCTACTCAACAAAACAATGGTTGGCTTAATAATTTCGTCACCAAAAAGCCGATTAAATTCTATCAAAAAATCTAGCCCGTTCATTATTGGCATGTGCATACCTAAAAGAATCAACTCGGGATATTTCTGTTGCTCGTCTTTAAGCTTTTGTAAATAGTTAATGGCTTCTCTACCGTTGGTTGTTGTGATTACTTTTCTTGCCACATGCATTTTCATTAGCAACTTAGAGTTGATAATATTAGTAGCTGAATTATCCTCCACAAGTAAAACTTTTTCTAGTTTTCTCATAAATCTTTGAAATTACGATACAGTAATATTACGAATTTATTATTTCTAGGCAACTCGATTGCAAACGAATAAATACTTAATTTTCACAGGAAACCCTTACGTATTTACGAATATCAATCTTTAAACATTAGGTAATTTTCTGTAAATTATTGCTACTAAACATCGTATGGATAATTTTATTTGATTAATTTTATTTCAGTTATCTGCTAGATTACTTTTTTATAGAAATATATTTTTTTTACCGACACCAAACGGCAATATTACAGAACTACGATTATGGAGAAAAATACTGGCGGAAGCTATATTGATAGCAAAAATTTTCTTTTACTCACCTCTTTTATT
Source organism: Flavobacteriales bacterium (assembly GCA_013214205.1). Lineage (GTDB taxonomy): Bacteria > Bacteroidota > Bacteroidia > DT-38 > DT-38 > DT-38. The sequence goes on along the minus strand of JABSPQ010000214.1, from coordinate 7,383 downwards.
GAAGGCGGTGTTGTAATGGCTGTTGAATTAATTAGCGCAAAAATGATTGCGCCTTATTTTGGTGCATCTACTTATGTGTGGACAGCTGTACTTATTATTACACTTTTAGGTTTGTCTGTGGGCTACTATATAGGTGGTTGGGTATCGGAAAAATTTCCTAAAAAAAACATATTATTTAATATAGTAGCAGCGGGAAGTTTATCCATCGCTTTAATGCCAATAATAGCTCCTTGGGTTATTGAACTAACCATGTTTACCGAATTCGAGATTAGCAGTTTCAATTTTTTAGGTTTCGAGTTTAACGGTTTCAAGTTTAATATTGGCTTTATACAAGGATCTATTATTTCATCCTTTGTATTTTTAACACCGCCGTTAATATTTTGTGGCATGGTATCTCCAATAATAATTACACGGATATCAAAAATATCTAATCAAATTGGGAAAAGCGCAGGTACAGTATATGCCATTTCTACAATTGGTGGTGTGTTGGCCACATTCCTTACTGGGTTTTACATAATTCCTAATCATGGTTTAAGATTAAGCACGGGAGTAATTGCCATGTTTTTTGCCTTAATTCCAATGTTTTATTTCTTAAGATCGAAAAAAACAATTCATGCTTTTGGCATCATGGGTCTATTATGTGTAATATTCATGATAAATGTAAAGCTCGATAATCGTGGAGTAACAAGTTCTGATAAATACAAGGTTCAGTATAGATCTGATGGCTTACTTGGGCAGGTTTTTGTTGTTGAGTACAAAAACACAAAAGCTCCTTCTATGATGCTGCACATCAACAACATCTCTCAAACATATATGCACATTCCAACGGGTAAATCGCTTTGGAAATACGTTCACCGCCTTGCTACTTTCACTGCTTGTAAGCCTCCAGGTTCTAAAATGCTACTTGCTGGTTTGGGTGGTGGTAACGTGGTAAAAGAGCTAATGAAGCTTGGGTTTGTTATTGACGTTTGCGATTTAGATTACAGAATGGCAGAGGTATCTAAAAAGTACTTTCAAATGCCAGAACCTCACAGTATAGTTGCCAACGACGCTAGAAACACTATTAAAATGGCTCCAAAAGGCTATTACGATCTTGTGGTATTAGATATGAGTGCTGGAGAAAATCAGCCTACAAACGTTTACACTGTTGAAGGATTTGAAGATGTGAGAAAAATTTTGAAGCCCGACGGCATTTTGTTTTTGCACTACCCTTCTATATTTAATGGGCCAGAAGGCGTGGCACTTAAATCTATCGGAAGAACGATTAAGGCTGCTGGCTTTCAAACCAATTTATTGAATACTACCAGTGATTATAATAAGCACACGGAGTTTATGTACATGTGTTTCCCTAACCCTACCGACATTTCGAAGTTTGATTATAGCAGAAGAGATCCTTGGACTTACAAATACAATTTTTCTATAGATACGGCGAACATCTTTATTAAAAACGTTAGGTGGGAAGAAGGTTATATCCTTACAGACGATCAACCTTTATTCGACAAACTTCACCAAAACATGGTTGTTAGATACCGTACGCAGGGAATCGAAATTACTGCGAAACAATTACTTGACGAAGGTTTAAATATATTCTAGTCTATTCCGATAGAATTAAGAATCGAAGATCGAAAGGATCTATGTGGTCCTTGAGATTGGTAATGAAGTCGGCTCCATATTTCATATGATAAGGAATCAAATTATCGTATCGTTCTTGGAGCGAACCGCCCGGAAATAGTTTCTCTTTAACAGAACTAATCTTGTTTATATGCACCTCCGATTTCCTTTTTTCGGCCTTGTACATGCGTTTAGACACAGATTCTAATGAGTTCTGCATCTTTTTCCGTTCTCCTTTAATACTATCCTTTAAAGTGGGATCGATTACAGCGGCTTTGTTTTCTAAATCGTCGAAAACAGCATTTATTTTACTCATCTCCTCATCCAAGTCATGATTGCCTTCGGCATTACGTCCAATAAATTCCTTTACCAATTCATCTATACCTAAAAACAGTTGAGTAGTATTGAATCCCAGTTCGTTGAAACGTTTATTAGATTTTGTATCAATGTGCAAAACAGAATTTCTGAGCATCAGCACCGGAAACGGGATATTATAGAGTTCGAATGCCGTTTTTAATTGAAGCCAATAAGCGATCTCGCCTCCTCCACCAATGTATGATAAATTGGGTAGTATGGTTTCCTGGTACATGCACCTCATAATAACATTGGGGCTAAACTTTTCGGGATGTTCGTCTAACTCCTGTAATAATTCGTCATCAGCACTCTCAATCCTTGTTCTACTGCCATCTGCCAAAAGAAACAGATTGATATTTCGAGGATTAACTTGCACCTTGTAATTTCCAGTAAAACTTTCATTGGTTTTATTAACCGCATCCTTTATTCTTTCGTTCTGCAGCTCGTCTTTCATCACATCTTTAAAGAGCGACTTAAGATCTGCATCATCGCCGTCGATAATGACCAATCCATCATTAGGAAACAACGAGTAAACCAATTTTCTAGTGGCCTCCGTTAACGTTGTACCTTCTTTATAGGCACTTTCTATTAGGGATAGTATTTCTTTTTCGTCGCCAACAACCAATTTAAGCTGAGCCAAAGCAGTAGCCATCGAATCAACTTGTAATTTTCCGACAGCACCTTCCTTATCTTGATTCCAAGTAATTTTTTCCTGAAAAACGTTTATTGAGCTAATCTCCTCAAAATCGTGATCCTCGGACGCCATCCAAAAGACAGGAACAAAATTGAATTCAGGATAAGTCGAATTCAACTGCTTAGTCATGTTAAGCATAGAAATAATTTTGAAAAGGAAATATAGCGGCCCAGTAAACAGACACAACTGATGACCTGTTGTAATGGTATAAGTATTAGATTCTTTTAACAGTTCTATATTGGCAACAGTTTCATCATTAATCGCCACACCCGCATGCTGATTAAGTAATGCTTGATGCAATACAGTTCTATTGGTTATAAACGACGACCTATTTTCAATTGCCGTTTTAAACGATTCTATCTTCGGGGGTAGGTTGTAGTATTCTTTTACCCGATCCTCTCCATCTATGTAATCCAAAATTAAGGGACTAAAAAATCCAGTTTCAGAATACGGAACAAAATTTGCTTGCATTTCCATCATTAAATTCAATAGCAAATATAACAGACTTCATTAACATAATTCATTCAATGTAGAACGAGTATCCTGTTGTTAAAATCAGATATTTTCTTCTATTTTTATACTCAAACTAACAAACATGAAAAAACACACTTCTTTTATCAAGTCTCTAACCATTTTTATTGTTGGGATTTTAATATCTTTCTCGTCGTTCGCAGGGTACGATGTATATCAAGTAGACACAAAATCGTGTTCTATTAATTGGGTAGGTGCTAAAATCACGGGTAGCTCTCACAGCGGTACTATTAGTGTAAAAAGCGGTATGCTATATGTGATAGAAGGCAAAATCGGTGGTGGCGACATAGTACTCGACATGACTTCTTTAGAAACTACCGATATGGATGCCAGCGGAAACGCTAAACTTACAAAGCATTTAAAAAACGAAGATTTCTTCTCTGTAGATAAGTTTCCAGAGGCCAAATTAGAGATTACAGCGTCTACGGAAGTACTAAATAATTTAGATACCGATCCTAATTTTGAATTTACCGCAAAACTTACAATTAAAGGAATAACACAAGAAATTAAGTTTGGCGCTATCGTTTCGTTAGATGGTAAAACCATTACCGCGACTGCCGAAATAGTTTTCGACAGAACTAAGTTTGATATTAAGTATGGCTCGGGAAGTTTTTTCGACGATTTAGGCGATAAGGTAATTATCGACGATATTAAGTTGAAGGTTAATTTAACCGCCACACTTCCTTAAGCAAACCAATTTGAATTAATGATTACACAGCGGGAATTATATATCAGACATGTTGCCCAGCCTTCGAGCGCCCCAATGGCATTGGAGATTAAAAAAGCAGAAGGCATTTATTTATACGACGTTGACGACAACGAGTACATCGATTTAATTTCGGGTATTTCGGTAAGCAATGTTGGGCACAGGCACCCTAAGGTTATTGAAGCTATTAAGGATCAACTGGATAAATACACTTATTTAATGGTGTATGGTAAATTTATTCAGGAACCTCAGGTCGATTTAGCAAAGCGTATTACAAACCTCCTTCCCTCTCAACTCGACAATGTTTATTTTGTTAATTCGGGCACAGAAGCAACCGAAGGAGCACTTAAACTGGCTAAAAGATTTACCGGCAGATACGAATTAATTTCTTGCCACAAAGCTTATCACGGCAGCACGCATGGCGCGCTTAGTATACTTGGCGACGACGAAATGAAAAAGGGCTACCGACCTTTATTACCAGATTGCAAACTAATTCATTTCAACAACCACACCGATCTCGACTTAATTACTGAAAAAACCGCTGCCGTTATGGTTGAGGTTGTTCAAGGTGAAGCCGGAAGTATAGTTGGCGACAAAGCTTATTTACAAGCTTTAAGAAAACGTTGTACCGAAGTTGGTTGTTTAATGATTATTGATGAAGTTCAGACTGGGTTTGGACGAACAGGTAAACTTTTCGCTTTCGAACATTTCGGAATTGCACCAGACATTTTCACCATTGCCAAAGGCATGGGTGGCGGCATGCCAATAGGAGCTTTTATTTCGTCGAAGGAAATTATGGGTGTTTTTAAAGCCAACCCAATGCTGGGCCACATTACTACATTTGGAGGCCATGCGGTTTCGTGTGCTGCCAGCCTTGCGAGTTTAAATGTATTAATAGACGACAAACTTATTGAACAGGTTGAAGCAAAAGGTGAACTTTTCAGATCGCTTTTAATTCACGATAAAATCAAGGTAATAAACGGTAAAGGCTTAATGTTGGCGCTCGATTTTGGCGATTCAGATTTTAGGCAGAAAGTGGTAGACAACTGTGTTAAGAACAGGTTAATCACCGATTGGTTTCTTTACAACCAAACCAGCATGCGAATTGCGCCGCCTTTAATTATTACGGAAGATCAAATAAAAACTGCCGCCGAAATCATTTTGGCTGCAATTAACGAGGCTGCTGCTTAAAAGTAGTTTCCCACTCTTAGCATTACTAAAGTACAGGCATTTTCTACATTAATCCCCTGCTCTTGGGCTTTTCGAGCCAGCACAGGGTTTTCCGCCCCTGGATTAAAAATTATTCGCTTTGGATTAAGTCCTAAAATGTATTCGTAAAAATCGGGCTGCCGTTGAGCGCCCAAGTATAAAGTAACCGTATCCACATCGTTAATTTTGGGATTATTGTGTTGAATCTCCACCCCTTCAATCTCACCGGTGTCTCTACCAACTGCCACAACGGGGAATCCTTTTTGGATAAGCAGCCTTACGGCCAAATTAGAATAGCGATGTTCGTTTAAACTTGCTCCTAAAACTAATGTTAATTTATTTTCCATACCGCAAAGTTAATGGATAGATAGAAAAAGAAATGTCGTAAAAATGACTTTTGATGTTACTAGCAGGTAAACTAGTTGGTCATTACAAGATTCTGAATCCTCTTTACCGTATTGGCATGCCCAGTAACGACCTCTTCTCTAGCAGAATATATTAACTGAACACCACCAGAATTACCACCAAGCACATAAATTTCGTACAAAAGAGGAATTTCAGAATCCTTTAGCTTTTGATAAAAACCATTAAAAAAAGTAATCACTCGATATTCGCCCAAAATTGTCTTATCAATCTTGCACAACGAGAAGTTTTCGTGCTTCCAAGTCTTCCAATATTCGAAATCATCAATATTCTTTGAAAGACCGTTTCTATCAAGTATCTAAAATGGAGGTGTATGCGATGTATTTTAGTTATAAAATCCTTACTTATTAATGCCAATACAAAGAAACTTGAATATAATCAAAATCCTAGTTTTCAGAATTTCATACACTATTATTAACATGTAGTGTAAAAATACAACGAATTTCCATCTAAGTATTTGTAATTAATCAAGTTAATACACAGGAAGAAATAAGAATTTTAAAAACACTAATTAATTTTACCCACTTCCCTAGTGTATGAAAATATAATTACTACTTTTACGCCTTCAAAATTATTGCCCTGTGGTGTAATTGGTAGCACGTCTGTTTTTGGTGCAGAAGGCTTCTAGGTTCGAGCCCTAGCGGGGCAACTTGAGAAACATGAAACTCCTTTAGAATCAATAGATACTGAAGGAGTTTTTTCGTTATGTAACCGCACAAAGCCACCCAAACAGAAAGACTACTCGCGGGGAATGTTCAATTTCCATTACATACTGTTTCGATTGCCTCACGCGTGGGCGCGTATCTGTAAAGAAACTCATGTTTTGTCATTTGTTAAAGCTGCTTACCTGCTTCGTGTACGCGCGTAGCTATCGCAAAACTTAATTGTTTAGTCTTGAAAATACCAGATTTTGTAGCAATGCATCTTTTTCCAATACTTTGTTGTTGGCTCTCCCTACCTTAGATGAAAACAATAAAATCATGGACTCAATACAATTTGACCTCGCAGGCTATAACGACGGTAAGCACCAATTTACATTAACAGATGGTGCTAAGATCGAAGGTTATATCCTCAACTTTTTCGCTACACGGCCAAGTAACTACTTCTATGTAGAACCAAAGAAAATATTTGATTATCGCAGGTGTAAAATGTGCAACGATGTTGAAGGAATGCTTGAATCCTCTAGTCCGTTTGATATTGATGTTGTACAATCGGCAGTTAAGTTAAACTCTGGCTATACAGAAATCAAATGATTAGCGATGAGGAAGTAGCAGTACGAAAGCTACACGGCGATCGGATAAGGAAAACTCTCAGAGAGATAGGAGACGTGTGGAGGTCTAACAAGGAAGAACTGCCAAATGCTCGTGGTTACGAATTAGCAGCATTGCACCGATCGTTAAAGGATACTTTAAGTAAGATGGAGGAGGCTTTAAAATAATGAAAAGAAAAAGCCCCGTCTTTCAACAGGGCTTGCTCAAGTTATCTAAGAACTGCAATTGCACTGTACAATTCTAAAGAGTAGAATAAGTTAAAGAATGAATTTAACAACTAACCTATTCTGGGGCGAATGTACATAGACCTGATATTTGCTTCTTTCAATATTCTGTCAGCTATTATTACTAGTCGGCAGATAACGCAAGCAACTCTGTATCACACCAGTTACCCAACCATGCCCCCAACAAACACCTCCACAAACTCCTTCATCTTTTCGATGATACGCTCCCCTATTTCACGAGCGAGTAATATACTTGGTCTGCTATCGAGGCATTTGAAAACATCATCTCTTAACGGCTCTTGATTACTAAAAATGTAAGCGTCTATTAAAGATTGAAATTGCTTTTGGTCTAAGTTCTCT
>JABSPQ010000213.1 GCA_013214205.1 Flavobacteriales bacterium | reverse complement strand
GAGCGATCTAGCTTCTGAACTATTTGACCAAATAATGTTATGTTTGACATAGAGAGGGCGTTTTTTGTTGTGCAACTCAAAGATAATTTGAGATACTTAAAATTAACTCTCTATTTTTTTAATCTCTTTTTCGTTTAGGACCGGATTGGTTTTGAAGGTAGGCAATTTGATTCGATTCAAGATAAAGTAGAAAGTCGAAGATATTGTCAACATTTTTTTCTATTTCAAAACCTTCCATTTTTTCAAACTCTAAATAATGCCTAAAAAGAGAAATGGATTGTCTGAATGCTGATGAAAAAAGAGGAATATGGGAACCATTCATAAAGAGAGAAAAGTACTCATTGCCCCTTAATAAGTGGTGTTCTACAAAATAGCAACGCGGGCTAAACGCTCTATCTGTATTCAAGGTACTGGTATACCATCCCACAAATTTCACTCGCCCCCGAAATTGGGAGTAAAAAATCATTCAGGTGGGATAAAAATTACCAGTTTTTGAATACTAGAATGAAGCTCATTGCTGTAGCTCTTATATGTTGTAGTTTTTACTTTCTTATATATTCAATAATATTGTTTACGCGTTGCAATTTAAGAAAATTCAATTTAAAACAACCCGAAAATGATTGTAACTATTTAGCTGTAAGCTATTTATAAATCCAAAAAAGAACAGGCTTCTTAGACTTTTTCAACTTTCCGTCTATAAATGTTAAGTAATTATCCGATACCGCTGGGCAGCCTAAACCTTCTGCCGTACCCACTGGATAAATTTCGTAATCTCTCACATTATCCCACGAATGCAACACAACCACCCTGTTTAAAGCGTTGTCGTTTGTTGATTCTAAACCGTGTAATAAATAATGTACATGTATGCCCCAGCCACTGTAGCCTCTTGCACCAATTCGGAACTTGCCCAACGATGAGCAATGACTATCTGTAATGTTGCTAAACTGAGGTGATGTTTTAGTAGACTCTCCTCCCCAAGTATTATGGCACGAACCGTGCGAACAGAGCCCTTTGCCTATAATGGAATCGGCCTTGAAGTCGTAAACGAACATTCTGTATTTCCCAGAGTGAATACCCATGTTTATAAGCAAACAAAAGTCGGTATTGTAATTATTCGCTTCTACAAACTCTTTAGCCTCCTCTACCTTAGATAGAAAGTTAAAGGATGCAATTGACTGACTAAAGGCCGTATTGCTGAAAACTACTATGAGCGCTAACACTACTATTCTATGCATTTATAATTTGAAATAATTACGTGCAAATTACCCAAAAATAGAAACGCTCTTTTTGTCGAAAACGCTTATTTGTACACATCGCAATGTTATTATTGTAACTGGCAACACTTTACTTCTTTTCAAATTAACGAAAGTGATCAAGGGTAACATATTTACCTAGTTGCTTTCCAGCTTAATTTCAATTTCATACATTTAATTAATACTTTCAAATTTCACAATTGTATCGGCTAATTCATGACAGATTTAATTCCCTTTTTATTATTGGAATTTATTCCATTACTCAAGAAGGAATGATTTTCTACTTTGCTAGAAAGATTTTTATTAAATCGGATGCAGACGATATGGAAGAAACATACCGCATGGCTTGGTTGTTTAAACCTCTTGTTGGATGTCCAACCTGCATGGCTTCCATTCACTCAATTTATATTTTTTGATATATAAATGAATGGACAATGGAAAATCTATACATCTATCCTATTTATGCAATTGCCTTGGCCGGATTGAATTCTCTTTTTCACAAATATCTTGAATCTATATGACACCGCATAATTTTCTTATTCAATACAAATTCGTAAAACATGGCAATAAAGGATGTAACTGTGGCCCTATGGGGCAGGCTAAAGTTTACAAAAGGGATATTAGCAAAACTGAGGTAAAGCTGTATCAAAGAAAGAAGAAATTTAAAATCACTCAACCTGGAAGAGGAGATGTCACAGGTACGTTTTCGGAATTAGAAAGGACGATGCAGAGATTTATAATGATTAGAAGATGAAATGAGTTTTGAGTATTCCTTATCGCATTAAAATAAAACGCTTGATATATTAAGAGAGAAGTACTTGTAAATTTAAAAGTAAGTGGACTTGAAACAACCAATAGACACTTATCGATTAACGGTTCCTATATTTTAAATCTTTCTTTCCATTTCCGTTCGTAGATTACGAAGAAGATATAGGCTGCAAGGAAAGCACCTCCAACAAGAATAAACAACCCTCCATCAAATCTAACTGAAGGGAATCTTGTAAGGATCTCTGAGAAAAGAGCACAATAAAGGCCAATTACCGACCAATACATAAATTTATAGTGGATGGAGATCCAATTTTTTAATTGTTTTTTGAATAGAGTGGGCACCATACCACACAAGATTGTTACGACGCTTACCAAAGAGAAATAGTGAAAAACTCCCCAACCGTTAAAAAGTCGATAGATTAAGAATGATGTGATTAGCATAACAACCATTGAGAACACATAAACGTATCCCACTTTTTTGTGGATATTGGTTCCTTTGCGCATCAACAAAACAAAAGTCCCTGTGATAAGTGCTAAAACTGATACGATTAAATGTATCAATCCGTATGTGTCGCCGACTAAATTTTCCATGGTTTACTCTTTAGATGAAGTCAAAACTAAGGATTAAACCATTGTATTAAGTGAGTTACTATATGTTTAAGAAGTATGTAAAACAAAATGAGTGTTGTTTCAAAAACTCAAAACAATCATTCGTTCCGCAAGAGTTCGTGGGAGAGTATCCCTCCTGCGCAAAAGAGCTGCCAAGGACAAGTGAGATAAAACATAAAAATCCGAATCTAAAGATTCGGATTTTTATTGTTATAGTACCCAGGGCGGGACTTGAACCCGCACGACCGCAATGATCATTGGATTTTAAGTCCAACGTGTCTACCAATTCCACCACCTGGGCATCGGTACTACTTTTTTATGTCAAATCCCGAATCGTTCCTCTCGGGATAAGTTCAACTACCAATTTAAAATCAATTCTTGATGTTACATTGGATTAAACTAAGAGCGAAAGACGGGATTCGAACCCGCGACCCCGACCTTGGCAAGGTCGTGCTCTACCAGCTGAGCTACTTTCGCTTATATTTCAATTTATCTTTCGTAAGTAGTAAAGCTACTTTCGCTTGATAACGGGTGCAAATATAATCATATTTAGATTTTAATAAAGCACTCGAAAAGTTAATTTCTATAATTATCCCTTCATTAATTTTTTAATATCGTTTAGCTTCATCAAAGCTTGCACAGGAGTAAGGTTATCTATCTCTATTTCATCCAGTTCTCTTTTTATCTCACTTAGTACTGGATCATCGAGTTGAAAGAAGCTTAATTGATAATCTCCTTGGGTTTCTTTCGATTTCACCTCCTTTACTTTCACTTTACCCTCATTACTGCCTCTAGATTTTTCTAATTCGAGCATTATTTCGTTCGCACGGTCTACTACTTTTTTAGGCATTCCGGCTAATTTGGCTACGTGAATTCCGAAACTGTGCTCGCTCCCGCCCGGTTTCAACTTCCGCATAAAGAAGATTTTTCCATCTACTTCTTTAACCGATACATTGTAATTTTTTATTCTTGGCATTGTGTTGGCCAATTCGTTTAACTCGTGGTAGTGTGTAGCAAATAACGTTTTAGCCCTCTTCGATTTCTGATTGTGGATATACTCTGCAATGGCCCAGGCAATAGAAATCCCGTCGTAAGTACTGGTTCCCCTTCCAATTTCATCTAACAGCACCAAACTTCTATCAGACAAGTTATTTAAGATACTTGCCGCCTCGTTCATCTCAATCATAAAAGTAGATTCGCCCGAAGCAATGTTGTCGGAAGCTCCTACCCTAGTGAATATTTTATCTACCAAGCCAATATTGGCCTCCTTTGCGGGCACGTAACTCCCAATTTGAGCCATTATAACAATTAGTGCGGTTTGTCTTAATAAAGCCGACTTACCCGACATATTAGGCCCTGTAATGATAATTATTTGCTGCTTCTCATCGTCGAGGTAAACATTATTGGACACATACTTTTGATCTATCGGTAAATGCTTTTCAATCACCGGATGTCTGCCTTCAAGAATATCGAGGTTTTTAGAATCGTTTATTACGGGCCTTACATATTTATTTCGGATGGCAATGCTGTTAAACGAAAGCAAACAATCCAATATGGCAACCAACGATGCATTTAACTGTACAGGAATAATGTAATCGGCCAAACTCAACACCAAATCATTATACAATCTACTTTCCAGCGCTTGTATTTTATCCTCTGCCCCTAAAATCTTTTCCTCATAGCTCTTCAGTTCCTCTGTAATGTATCTTTCGCAATTGGTTAAGGTTTGCTTCCTAATCCATTCTTCTGGCGCTTCATCTCTGTATTTATTGGTTACTTCTAAATAGTACCCAAACACATTGTTGTAGCCAATTTTCAAGCTAGAAATCCCCGTTTTTTCAATTTCTCTTTGTTGAATTTCGATGAGGTAATCTTTACCCGATCTGCTAATCTTTCGCAAATCATCTAGCTCATCTGAAACTCCATCTCTAATTACATTGCCTTTATGCACCAAAACTGGCGGCTCCTCGTGAATTTCTTTATCAACTCTTTCAACCAACGAAACACATGGATTCAATTGCTCGGCAAACCTTTTAAGGAATTTCTTTTTACTCTTTTTACAAATTTCAATTATTGGTTCAAGTGCTCTTAACGACTTCGCCAACTGAACAACTTCTCTTGGAGAAATTCTAACTGCAGCTACTTTAGAAATGAGCCGTTCTAAATCACCAATTTGAACTATACTTTGAGTCAATTGATCCTTAAAGTCTTGATCGGAAGAAATGTGCTGAACAATATCCAATCGCTCGTTGATTGGATTAATGTCTTTAAGCGGCATTACGATCCACCTTTTCAATAATCTCGATCCCATTGCTGTAATGGTTTCATCCAAAACATCTATTAACGTTGGCGCATTTTCGTTGGTAGAATAAACCAATTCTAGATTCCGAATGGTAAAACGGTCCATCCATAAATGATGATCCTCTTCAATTCTAGAAATCTTCTTAATGTGCTGTACCTTGTTGTGCTCCGTCTCCGATAAGTAATGCATGGCCACACCAGCCGCAATAACTCCCAACGAAAGCTTCTCAATTCCGAAACCCTTAAGTGACAATGTTCCAAAATGATTCAACAACGCCTCATTGCAATAATCGTATTGAAAAACCCAGTCGTCTATTCCAAAAGAATAATACTTGTCGCGGTACATTTCCTGAAACTTGCCTCTCTTGCTCTTCTGAAACAATACTTCACTCGGATTTATACTCTGAACTAGCTTATCTATGTACTCTATGCTACCTTCAGCAACAATAAATTCAGCCGTTGAGATGTCAAGAAAAGCAATTCCAGCTTTTTTACCTTCCAAATAAAGGCTTGCCAAAAAGTTATTCGATTTCTGCTCAAGTACATTCTCGTTAAAAGTAACACCAGGCGTAACCAGTTCAGTAACTCCCCTTTTAACAATCGACTTCGTCAATTTAGGATCTTCTAACTGATCGCAAATAGCAACACGGTGACCTGCTCTAACTAATTTAGGCAAATAAGTATCAAGAGAATGATGAGGAAACCCGGCCAACTCGATGTAGGCAGCTTTACCATTGGCTCTTTTCGTAAGGGTTATTCCAAGCACTGTAGAGGCCCTTATAGCGTCATCTCCAAATGTTTCGTAGAAATCTCCAACCCTAAATAAAAGTATCGCATCGGGGTGCTTTGCTTTAATTCCATTGAATTGTTTCATCAGGGGTGTTTCCACCACGCCATCAACTTTTTTCTCCTTTTTCTTTACAGCTGCTTTCAATAGAAATAAAGTGTTTAATATTGCAATCTAAGACGAAATATATCTATGCGAAAGTTAAAGAATGATGAGCTAAATCGGAAGTCAATCGACGAATTTAAAAACGCCGAGAAACTCCCTATAGTAATTGTGTTAAATAACATACGAAGTTTGAATAATGTGGGGTCAATTTTTAGAAGTTCCGATGCTTTTTTAGTGAATTGCATCTACCTCTGCGGCATTACACCGCAACCTCCGCATAGAGAAATTCAAAAAACAGCCTTGGGTGCCACAGAATCGGTAGATTGGAAACACGACTTAGACTGCGTTAAAGTAATCAAAGAACTTCAGCAAGATGACTATGAGGTAATTTCGATAGAACAGGCGGATACAAGTATTCCTCTTCAAAATTTAAAAGCGACAGCAGATAAAAAGTATGCTTTTGTATTCGGGAACGAAGTAGAAGGCGTAGAAGACGACGTACTGAATGCTTCCGATACCATAGCGGAATTACCTCAATACGGAACGAAACACTCGTTTAACGTCTCTGTATGTGTAGGAATGGTATTGTGGGATGCTGTTAAAAGCATTAAACATCCCCAGTTCGAGTAAGCTCGAAAGATATTGGTTTGCCGAGTTGCTCGTAAGACATTAGCAATTTCTCGTTTTTTAAAGACTCTATGCTGTAAATTCCTTTTACTAAGAAGGCATTTGGATCAGCGGACTTAACATTTATAGTTGTACCCTTCGCTGTAATAAACCAACTAAAGGCAACTTCAATTCCGTTCTCGTTTAGCAATACTCCCGTGCAAGAATCCTGAACACAATTGTGAAAAGTAAATGTACCAGCATTTTCAAGAGACACACTGGTTTCGGTATAGATTTTCTGGTCTATGCTCCAAACACCATCAATATCATCGGTAACTTTTTTATCCTTATCGCAACTTGCAATAAAAATAGTAAGCAATAATAAAATAATTGTCCTTTTCATCTATTCAATCTGGAACACAAATTTATACAATTTTCGCAATATGAATTTTCAAACAATACTAAACAAAAAAGGCCTTCCGAAATCGAAAGGCCTTTTTTGAATCTTGTATTAAGCTTATTCTACAGCTCCTTTAAAGTCAGCGTTTCCAGAATACTGGTTAAACACTAAATCCTTAGCAGCTTTTGCTTTCATAGAAGGATCGATAGCAATTGAAGATTTTAAGTTCTCAACTACTGCACCACCATCACTCATTTTTGTAGCGATAACTGCTTTTAAGTAATAACCTATAGCAGACTCTTTATCTTCTGAGCATTCTAAAGTTGTTAAAGCACCTTCACCGTCATCGTTCAATAACTTAGCTAAAGCAGCATTGAAAGTACAAGCACTTCCGTAGCTTCCTACAGCGTCAGCATAATCGCCAGACATAATTTGAAGATATCCTAAGTTTTGTTGAGTTTCGCTTTGACCACCAGGAGCAGCTGCTCTGTAGTAATCTAAAGCTTTCTCATAATTTCCTTTCAATCTAGAGATAACACCTAAGTTGTTATTTACAACTGCATTTTTAGGAGACAATTTATCAGCTTTTTCGAATTGAACTAAAGCTTCATCTAATTTGTTCTCTAACAATAAAAGGTATCCTGTATTGTTAGCAGCTCTCCAATCTTGTGGGTATAATTTAACCGCACTTTTAAAAACCTGCAACTGTTTAGTAGCATCTTCTTCCTGCCCTGCTGCGAAAATTAACTCATCAGCAGATAAAGAATCAGGAGTAGTAAAAACTAAAGCTTTAATTTCTTCTGGAGTTCTTCCAATGATTTCTGCTTTAATTGTAAACTGAGCTCTTCTTAACTTAGGAAGAATTACATCAGCTAACTCAACATAAACCTTAGCCATGTTTTTGATTTCTTCTTCTCTTTTGTCTAAGTCATCATACATAGTAAGAACTTTCAAGATCAAATTTTTATCTTCAACTGTAGATTTTTCCATCTCAGTTTTGAATCCATCCCAATCTTCTCCAACAACATCGTTTTTGAAGAAGTCTTTGTCTTTAGCACCATCTACTTTAGCTTTTTTGAATTCTTTTTTCAAGAAAGTGATAGCACCTTTACCTCTATTCTCAGCAAGTCTACCATTCATTTTTTGCTCACCGTCTGGTGAAGCATAAGATGAAATCTCAACTCCTGTAAATACAGCTTTACCACCTGAGTTAGCCTTGATAAAATCTTTTACTGCTTTAATATCATCTTCAGATAATTCAGAAGTTCTAACATTAGACTGGCTAATAGTATAGTGGATATCTCCAGAAACACTCACTGGTCTGTTTTTCACATAGCTACCTTTTGCCATTATTGCTTTCTCTTCGTCTTTAGCAAGAAGAGGAGTAGTAATAACACCAAGTGCTATTTCCATTGGAGGAAATTCTTTGTCAGATCCTTTAGCTGAAGCAACGGCTTTAACCATTAATTTAGAAACATCCATTCCTTCTTCATACTTAACCTTACCTGTGTAAGAATAAGATCCGCCTGCGTATGCAATTACTTTACCATCGCCATCAGCAGCCTCACCTTTAAAATCGACTGCTTTAAACGTAGTTTCTTTACCATTGAACGATAAATAAGGAGTTACCTTTAAAGTAGCACCTTTTACAAAGTACTTATCTGGGTATTTACCATTAATGGTAACCTCAACACTATCGCTGTGGAGTTCCAATGGTGAAGGAGTAACACTGTATTTAATAGTGGAAGCGTTGCTTTCCATTTTGCCAATACTGTTACATCCAGATATAGCTGCCGCTAACACCATAGATGCTCCCAATGTTATCAAACCGTAATTTTTCATTTTGTATTTCGCGTTTTGTTTCTTGTTTGTATTAATAGCGCCTAATAAAAGGACGATACACGAATGCAATATTAACTAATGTTTTTTAATAAAAAAAAGAATTGGTTCCTATATAGCAAAAGATATACACATGTAAAATACGCCTAATTGTTAATAATCAAGGCAGCTATTGAAACACAGACTACTTTTTTACATTGTATATAACAACCTCGGAAGCATCAGTACAATTCAAAAACAGTTCCTTCACAGTTACACCTAATACTGGATGCAAGTAATCAGGAACAACTTCACAGAGAGGCTTTAACACGAATTTTCTATTCTGAATTTCTTTGTGCGGTACAATAAAATTATCCGTTTGAATTACTTGATTATTGAAGAATAAAATATCGATATCAATAACTCGATCTATCCATTGTTCACTGTTTCTTACCCTCCCTAATTCCGTCTCAATATTGAGTATTTTTTTCAAAGCAACATGTGGCTCGAACTCCGTGTTTATGCCAATTACTTGATTTAGGAAGGCCAAATCGCTTTCAAACCCCCAAGGTTCCGTCTCGTAAAAAGATGATTTTTCTATTATAGGGCCAACTTTTTCGATAATAAGGTTGCACGCATCCCTTATCACGGTTACCCTGTTTCCCAAATTACCACCTAGTATTGCATATATTTTATTCATGAATCGATTGCGTAAAATAATTCCTGTTCTTTTCGCTAGAGCAATATTATAAAATATCTTTACTCAACAATTAAAAGAATAATTATGTTACAGTTTTTTAAATCTGTTTTAGCCAACATCGTGGCTATATTTATAAGCGTCATCATAATGATTGCTGGTACCATATTACTAATGGTAATAATTATTGCGGTAAGCGCCTCCGATTCTCAATCAAGAAAACACATCGACGCCAATTCGATTCTTACTATTAACCTCAACAAAGCATATAAAGACAGAGGCGGATCGGAATCTATAGATATACTTAGCGGTCCACAAGGGTTATTTGAAAAAAGAGTGGGGCTTAACGACATCCTTTATAGTTTAGAAAAAGCAAAAACAGATGATAAGATAAAGGGCATCTATTTAAAGGGTGGATTTTCGCAAACAGGCATGGCAGTTGCCGATGAAATAAGAACAGCTTTGTTAGATTTTAAAACAACCGGAAAGTTTATTGTGAGCTACAGTGAAGTTTATTCTCAAAAAGCATATTACTTGGCCTCGGTAAGCGATACCGTTTATATAAATCCTCAAGGGTTATTAGAATTTAAGGGATTAAGTTCTACCAGGATGTTTTACAAAGGCGCCTTCGAAAAACTAAAGTTAAAACCGCTTGTTTTCAGACACGGTAAATTCAAAAGTTACATAGAACCATATGTAAGGGAAGACATGAGCGAGGCAAACAAAAAGCAATCTCGTCAGCTTTTAGGTTCTATTTGGAGCAGTATGTTAGACGAAATTTCGAAAAGCAGAAACATCGATATTGCTACGCTAAATAATTATGCCGACAGTATTTTAATTAGAAATCCGGAAGATGCCCTTAAGTATGGCTTGGCTGACCAAATAACTTTTGAGGACGAATTTATTGGCGCGCTTAAAAAAGAGTTGGATGTAGATGAAGATGATAAGCTAAGTTTTGTTTCTGTTGGTGAATATTCCATTACCGACCACTCCGATAAGAAGTCGAGCTCTAACGAAGTTGCAGTTATATATATGTCGGGCTCCATTGTAAGTTCGGGCGACAAATACGATGACGACAACTTGATTGCGAAAGAGATTTGCAAATCGATTAAAAAGGCACGAAAAAACGAAGATATCAAAGCAATTGTACTCAGAATAAACTCTCCGGGCGGAAGCGCTTTGGCGTCGGATGTAATATGGCGAGAGGTAGTTTTGGCGTCGGCAGTTAAGCCCGTTGTTGCATCTATGGGCAACGTTGCAGCATCTGGCGGTTATTATATTGCTTGTGCAGCCGACACAATTGTATCGGGCAAAAACACCATTACTGGCTCTATTGGGGTATTTGGCTTATTAATGAATACAAAAGAGTTTTTCGAAAATTTCGGTTTAACATTCGATCGGGTAAACACAAATAAATTATCGGATTTTGCTAATGCAACTAGAGAGATGACTGAATTAGAAAAGAAAATAATTCAAGATAGAGTAGAAGAAATTTACGACGATTTTCTTTCCAAAGTTGCTGATGGCAGATCTATGGAAAACGCAGAAGTTGACAGTATTGGGCAAGGCCGAGTTTGGTGTGGCAGTGATGCAATCCCGATTGGACTTGTTGATATCAATGGTGGATTACAAAAATCGATTGAAGTGGCTGCTCAAATGGCAAACATAGATGAGTACAGTGTAAAAGAGTTGCCAAAACAACTGGAACCATTACAACAATTGATGTCGGAGGTGATGGGTGATTACGAAACCAAAATGATGGAACGCCAGATGGGAGCCTATTACGAAGAGTGGAAAACATTCCAATCCCTAAAAAACCAATCGGGCATGCTTACAAAAATGCCTTACGATTTTACTATTAACTAGTTATTTTGATTCTGAATTTGATCAGCATTTACAATAATTACAGTAGCCGTTTATGAAGATCGCAGAAACTGTTTTTACATGGGCGATTAAGAAACGAATCGATAAAATTGAATTCTTTAGCGAGCATCCTCACGAAATACAGGAAAAATGGTTTAAGCATCTTTTAAATGTTTCTAAGAATACTGAATGGGGCAAAAATTATGATTTCAAAAGCATAAAATCACTAGAGGAATTTAAAAACAGAATTCCTGTTCAGAATTACGAAACGATTAAGAAAGATATTTTCAGAACAAAAAGAGGTGAACAAAACATACTTTGGCCTACCGATATTAAATGGTTCGCAAAATCATCTGGTACAACCTCCGATAAAAGCAAATACTTACCTGTAAGCAAAGAGTCGATTAAGAACATACACAAAGGCGGCAGCGATATTTTAACTACCTACTACCACAACAATCCAAAGAATAAATTATATCTCGGTAAAACCTTAGTGCTAGGAGGCAATACACAGCTAAATAAATTTAGCGCCAACTCCTACTATGGAGATTTATCGGCCATTATAGTTAAAAATTTACCATTGTGGGTTCAAGTAAGAAGAACCCCTAAAATGTCGGTAGCTTTAATGGAAGAGTGGGAAGAGAAAATCGATCAAATGGCTCGAATCACCATGCAAGAAGACGTTTCTGTTTTGTCTGGCGTACCATCGTGGACCTTGGTATTATTCAAAAAAACATTAGAGCTATCGGGCAAAAACAACATTAATGAAGTATGGCCTAACCTGAGTCTTTATATGCACGGAGGAATGAGCTTTAACCCCTACCGAGAGCAATTCCGATCAATTATTCAATCGGACAAACTGGCCTACGCCGAAACATATAACGCTACGGAAGGTAACTTTGCTTTTCAGGATACCAACGATTTTGAAAAGGGAATGCTTTTACTTTTAGATCATGGAATTTATTATGAATTTATTCCTTTCGAATATTATCACGATGAAGAACCTAAGACCGTTTCTTTGGAGGAGGTGGAATTGGGCATTCATTATGTACCGGTTATAACAACAGATTCGGGATTGTGGCGCTATTCTTTAGATGACACCATTAAATTTGTTGATTTAAAACCTTACAGAATTAAAGTTACTGGCCGAACCAGACACTTTATCAATGCGTTTGGAGAAGAATTAATTATTGAAAATGCAGAAAACAGCATTCAAAAGGCATGTATGGCAACCGGTGCCGTTGTTAAAGATTATACTGTAGCACCGCTGTATATAGATGAAAAAAAGACAGGAAGACACGAATGGCTGATCGAATTTGAGAAATCTCCATCAGATTTTTCTAGATTTGGCACAACGCTTGATGCATCGTTAAAGAATTTAAACTCTGATTATGAAGCGAAAAGGTATCGCGGAATGATAATGATGGAGCCTTTAATAAGAAGTTTGCCTAGAAATACGTTTGAAAGCTGGTTGAGAAAAAAAGACAAGCTGGGAGGACAAAGCAAGATTCCACGTCTTTCGAACGACAGAAGGTATGCTGACGAAATACTAGAATGTGTTGAAAACGATTAATTATATTTTATTTCTTTTACTATTTCCAAATGCTTCATTTGCCCAAGTGGAGGTTGAATATGAATTAATCAAAAAGGTTAATGGTAAAGGAAATTATGTATTAATAGACAATATTGGCTATTACTCTATTATTGGAGATTATGAATTTAATCGTTGTCAACTCGACCCTCCATTAGAATTTAAATTCAGCGATAAAAGCTTAAGCACAGTTTCCTCTGTAGATTTAACCGACCCTTTAAAGATTTTAGTTTTCTACAGGGACTTAAGCAAGATTGTGATGGTAGACAATACACTCAGTCCTACAGGAAAAGAAATCTATTTGGAAGAGTACGATTTAGGGCAGTGTATTTTGGCATGTACTTCTTTCAATAATAGTATTTGGCTTTATGATCAACTTTCTTTCGAATTGATAAGATTAGACAGAAGTTTGAACAAAATTACCGAGACAAGCAATATAGTTCAGATAGTTGGGCACGATGTTGAGCCTAATTTTATGATAGAAAAAAGCGATTGGCTTTATTTGAACGATCCTGAAAACGGAATTCTTATTTTCGACATTTACGGAAGTTACTTTAAAACTATTCCTATTACTGGGTTATCTCGGTTTCAAGTAAAGGATGAAAACATCATATACACCAAAGAGAATAAATTATATTTCTACAATCCAAAAGACATGGAATCGATAGAAATAAGCCTGCCTAAAACCGAGTTTAAATCGCTTCAATTTTCAGAAAACTATCTATTTTTACTCGATGAAGAATCTTTAAGCATTTATTCTTTTAAATGAACTTGCAAAAGACGTCACATTTTGTATTTTTAGAACCTTAAATCAAAGGTAATATGCACCACATAGCAGTCGCAGGAAATATAGGTTCGGGTAAAACAACATTAACTCGTTTGTTAGCTAAACATTACAACTGGGAGGCTCATTATGAGGACGTTGAGGAGAATCCGTACATCAATGAGTTTTACGACGACATGCAACGATGGTCGTTTAACCTACAGATTTATTTCTTAACAACAAGATTTAATAAGATTCTTGAAATAAGAAAAAATGATGGTAAAGGTCTAATTCAAGACAGAACCATGTACGAAGATGGGTACATTTTTGGGCCAAACTTGCATTCTATGGGTTTAATGACCACAAGAGATTTCGAAAATTTCATTGATTTATTCAAATTGGTAGACTCTCTGGTTCAAGCTCCTGATCTTGTTATCTATTTAAGAGCAACTGTACCTACTTTGGTTAAACAAATTGATAGCAGAGGTAGAGATTACGAAAAAGCGATCCGAATCGATTATTTAAAGAGTTTAAATGAACGTTACGAGGCTTGGATTTCAACTTACGACAAAGGCAAGCTTTTAATTATAGATGTTGATGAGAACAATTTCTCTGAAAGCAAGGAAGATTTGGGTAAAGTAATCCATAAGATCGATACGGAACTTAATAGCTTGTTCGCTCAGAGCTAACCTTTGAAGGAAGAAAAGTGTTAAGTTTAAAATATTAAGTCCTCCGGGATAGGGATGTAATTAATTTTTACTTAACATTTGGCACTTCGCACATCCTGTCTTATCGCAACAGTACTTTTACACTGAACACCAATCTCTTAGTTTCCTTTTAAGTTTCATGCCTTAAATGTAAAGTCCTCCGGGAGCGAATACTTACTTATTAACCTGAGTTCGATTCTTAACAAGAAGATATTCAGGTGCTTATGCTGAAATTTAGGTTACTAATAAACAACTTACTGCTTCCTTCTGAAAACACTCTTAACACGGTTCTTAATTTATTCATCGCTATTGATTTATTTCCCATTT
The DNA here is from genome assembly GCA_013214205.1 of Flavobacteriales bacterium. Taxonomy (GTDB): domain Bacteria; phylum Bacteroidota; class Bacteroidia; order DT-38; family DT-38; genus DT-38. Next base: position 4,036 of record JABSPQ010000213.1, on the reverse strand, counting down.
GATTAACATTTATTGTTGTTAATCAAATGAAGTCAATAGCTAATAATTATTACCCTCTGCTGCGGTGGTCAGTTTGCACCGAAATAGGTGGTCACTTTCACCGTTTTTCCATTTACAATACCAAGCCTAACCAACAACTCAACTAAGAGTTATTCTAATTCCAATTACTACTTTACTTCCAATACTGGCAACGCATCGACTACAGCCACCTTAGCATCTTCAACCTGAATTACTGAACCCTGAGGATGATCGTGCCCTTCATGTGCATCTTTAGGCGCTTTAGCATCATCATCATCTGCTAACATAGGTGCAACCACTAATCCTATTAAGCAAGTTAACTTAATAAGGATGTTCATAGAAGGACCAGACGTATCTTTAAATGGATCACCAACAGTATCACCAGTTATAGCCGCTTTGTGAGCTTCAGAACCTTTGTAAGTCATTTCTCCATTAATCTCAACACCTGCTTCAAAAGATTTCTTAGCATTATCCCAAGCACCACCAGCATTGTTTTGGAAGATCGCCCAAAGTACACCACTAACAGTAACACCTGCCATATAGCCTCCTAACATTTCTGCTACCAAAGCATTGTTGTCCATGTATACCAATTTACCAAGCAAAATAACTGCGATCGGGAAACCAATTGTTAAAATACCAGGAAGCAACATTTCCTTTAAAGAAGCATTTGTCGAGATTTCAACACACTTATCATATTCTGGTTTACCAGTTCCTTCCAAAATACCAGGAATCTCTCTAAACTGACGCCTAACTTCTTCAACCATTTCCATGGCAGCTTTACCAACTGCATTCATTGCTAATGCAGAGAATACAACCGGAACCATACCACCTACAAAAAGCATTGCCAAAACTGGCGCTTTAAAAATATTGATGCCATCGATACCTGTAAACGTTACATAGGCAGCAAATAACGCTAAAGATGTAAGCGCTGCAGAAGCAATCGCAAACCCTTTACCAGTTGCAGCAGTTGTGTTACCAACTGCGTCTAAAATATCTGTACGCTCTCTAACTATAGGCTCTTGTTGACTCATCTCAGCTATACCTCCAGCGTTATCCGCTATTGGTCCGAATGCATCAATTGCCAATTGCATTGCAGTTGTTGCCATCATTGCTGATGCAGCAAGCGCAACTCCGTAGAAGCCAGCAAATGCGTAAGATGTCCAGATTGCAGCAGCAAATAACAACACAGAAGAGAAAGTAGAAATCATACCAACTGCTAAACCAGCAATGATGTTTGTTCCTGCACCTGTGCTAGATTGCTGAACAATCTTTAAAATCGGTTTAGAACCTAAACCTGTATAGTATTCTGTAAAAGATGAAATACCTGCTCCAACAACCAATCCAACAAGTGTAGCATAGAATACACGCATGGAAGAAATGTCTAGAGCACCTTCACCAAAGAAATCCATTTGCATAGTTTCTGGCAACATCCATTTTACCAATACGTAACAAGCTATTGCAACAAGACCTATAGACGTCCAGTTACCCATGTTCAATGCTCTTTGAACTTCCTTCTCTTTTGCATCATTAGATGAAATTTTAACTAAGAAAGTACCAATGATAGAAATAATAATTCCAACTCCTGCGATTACCATTGGCAATAAGATTGGGCCAATTCCACCAAATGCGTCATTGATAGATCCACCCATGTCTTTAATAATGTAGTTTCCTAAAACCATTGCTGCAAGCACAGTTGCTACATAAGAACCAAATAAATCGGCGCCCATACCTGCAACATCACCAACGTTGTCTCCAACATTATCTGCAATAGTAGCTGGATTTCTAGGATCATCTTCAGGAATACCTGCTTCAACCTTTCCAACTAAATCCGCTCCAACATCAGCAGCTTTTGTGTAGATACCACCACCAACACGAGCAAACAATGCAATTGATTCTGCTCCCAAAGAGAAGCCTGCTAACGTTTCTAATAAGATCGTCATTAATTCATTTGCACTTCTCATTTTACCATTGAACTCAGCAGGAGCCCACTGACCATCCATGAAAAATTCAAAGAATAAAATAAAGAAAGAAGTTAAACCTAAAACAGCGAGACCAGCAACACCTAATCCCATTACTGTACCTCCACCAAAAGAAACTTTTAATGCATCTGGCAAACTAGTTTTAGCAGCCTGTGTTGTTCTAACGTTCGTTTTGGTTGCAATTTTCATTCCCATGTTTCCAGCAAAACCTGAAAAAATAGCTCCAATTACAAACGCAACTACAATAAGAATGTGTGTAGTTTCAACCATGTATGAAACTCCAGCCAATACAATACTAGCTCCAACTACAAACATTGCGAGTAATCTGTACTCTGCTTTTAAGAAAGCCAACGCACCTTCGTAGATATGATCAGAGATTTCTTTCATCTTTCCATCTCCCGCATCCTGCTTCATTACCCATGATTTTTTGATAACCATGTATATAAGACCAACTATAGATAATATAATTGGTAAATAGATTGCTATTGCCTCCATATGCTTGTTATTGAATATTTAGTTTTGTTTTAACGGGCGCAAATTTATCACATCTGCGCGCCAATACAAATTATTTCGCGTTTACTTGTACATCACTTCCTTAACTGCGCTTATCAATCTGCCCACATTGGGCAGCGATGCTTCAATTAAAGTAGGTGCGTATGGCAATGGCACATCGGCCTGATTTACCCTTATTATCTGTGCGTCAAGATAGTCGAATGCCTCTCTTTGTACTTTAAAAGCTACTTCCGTAAGAATATTAGCCAAAGGCCAAGCCTCTTCTAACATTACAACTCGATTTGTTTTTTTAACTGATTTAATTACAGTTTCGTAATCAATTGGGCGAACTGTACGTAAATCAATAATTTCTAATGAAATTCCGTCTTTTGCTAATTCGATGGCAGCTGCATGAGCTACTTTGATAATTTTCCCATAAGACACCACTGTAACGTCGGTTCCTTCTCTTACAACATCGGCAGATCCAATTGGAATTAAGTACTCTCCATCTGGAACCATCCCTTTTTCACCATACATCTGCTCAGATTCCATGAAAATCACTGGATCTTCAGCACGAATAGCTGATTTTAACAATCCTTTCGCATCCATTGGATTAGATGGCACCACTACTTTTAAACCTGGGCAGTTGGCAAACCAACTTTCAAACGATTGAGAATGCTGAGAACTTAGTTGTCCGGCAGAGCCTGTAGGTCCTCTAAATAGAATAGGACAGTGAAATTGTCCGCCCGACATAGACATTATTTTTGCGGCAGAGTTAATTAGCTGATCTATTGCTACCAAAGAAAAGTTAAAGGTCATAAATTCTACAATAGGTCGTAGACCGTGCATGGCTGCACCTACACTAATACCAGCAAAACCAAGCTCTGCAATAGGTGTATCAATCACTCTTTTTTCGCCAAATTCTTTCAACATCCCTTGGCTAACCTTATAGGCTCCATTGTATTGAGCAACTTCTTCTCCCATTAAGAACACGTTTTCATCGCGTCTCATTTCTTCGCTCATTGCTTCTCCCAAAGCCTGTCTAAATTGAATTTCTCGCATTATTTATTCGAATTTGATAGGTAACAAAAATATAAATTATGACTTCATTAGTAATATTAATTCTATTTAATTTCGGCTTATTACAATACGTGCTTAGTAGAATTTTGATTCAATATCAATCCCGTCCTAAATGAAAAAGAGATTAAAAAAATAGAGAGTTAATTTTAAGTATCTCAAATTTTCTTTGAGTTGCACAACCCCAAACGCCCTCTCTATCCCGAAAAATTCACAATACCGAGGGTTCAATTGGCGGTAAATACCTGACTTACACATGGTTAGGATGTTTATTTAAGCATTGGAGATACACCCAGAAATGAGGAACGAAAACACAATATTTTACAGAAGGAATACATCAGTATCCGTGGACTTTTCAGGCTCAGAAATTAGTTCAGATGGGTCATTGATCTTACTAGAGAAGCTGGAGCGCACACATGGCTTGATAAAGTACTTTAGTAAATATTTGCCAGACAATCGAAATCGTCAAT
>JABSPQ010000212.1 GCA_013214205.1 Flavobacteriales bacterium | reverse complement strand
GTACCTTTGCTCAAAGTTTAATTGTTTGTGTCTCATAATTACAAATTTTTGAATTTTTATTGGACTTTCCCAATGTTGAAAATAAATTTCAACATTGGTGAAAGCCCTCATCAAAAACTTGCATTAGCAATTGAATTTAGGGGATATTACTGAAATACTTTACATGTTTAGAAATAAGGAAACTAAACGACCTATTCGATATGTGTAAAGTCGAATCAATTGTATTAGATTTATTTAATCTATTACATTTACATTTACTATTACACCGTTCGATTAAAGAGTTGAAAAGTTCATGAGTACATCTAAGTCATATACATTTACACTTGCCGATCAGGAGGCTTTTTCAGAGATTTCAAGAGACTTTAATGTTCAGCATTTAAATAGGGAGCAATCTCGACGACTGTTTTTTGGCGATGTGGTTGTACATGGAATTAATACGGTACTTCGGGCACTAGACTTGTTTGCTAACGAGTTTGATGGGTACGTTAATATGAATTTTATTACAATGGAATTCTCTAAGCCCACTTATCTTGGAATGGAGACTACTTTTGTACTTGAGCAAGTAGGAGACAACGAATCTAGGATACTTGTAAAGAATACTATTGGCGAAGTTGTAACGAATATTTTGATAAATCCCGAAAAAGATGCTGTTGTGTTTTATCAGGACCCTGAACAGTTGGATCAATTAAAGTTAAAAGATTTGGGTTCATTTTGTTATCTGGAAGATTCGAAGAAAAAGTTTGTAGAATACTATCCAAACTTATCACTGCTAAATTGGCAAAGGGCGCAAATGTTTCTTGGTTCAACTTATTTGGTTGGGATGGTTTATCCAGGCGTAAATTCGATTTTTTTAACAGCTTGTATAGAATTTTCTAATTCATCGAGTTTGATATCGGAGCAATTGAATTATAAATTAATCTCTGAAGATAATAGGTTTGGAATGGTCACCATGTCGATTGAGAACGAGAGCAGCGTTGTGATAATAGAGGCATTTAAAAGACCCGAAAAAAAGGAGCAACCAAAGATGGAAGTTGTCTTAGCACGATCTATTAATAAAAAATTAGAAGGAAAAAGAGTATTGGTTATTGGTGGCTCAAGAGGCTTAGGAGAGCTAGCCGTAAAGATTTCTGTAGCACAAGGGGCAGAGGTTTTATTCTCATATCGATCAGGTAAAAACGATGCCGATAGAATTGTTGCTGATGTTGGCGGAGGTGCTGACTGTTTTTCTTGGAATAGCGACGAGCCAATATTCGACAAGATTTTAGAATTCAATCCTACACATGTTTACTATATGGCAACGCCTTATATATTTAATAAAAAGTCGACCGTATTTGTGAATGAGATTTTTGAAAACTTCCACAATGTTTACAATTTATGCTTCAATAAATTGGTTGAAAACTTAATTAATCAGAACACGCATGTTCGATTCTTTTGGCCTTCTACTGTGGCAATTGACGAAAACACAAATACTTTGTGTGAGTATGTTATGGCTAAAACGGCAGGGGAGCGATTGGTACATTATTTAGATAAAAAATACAAAAATATTTCTATTTATACCGAGCGTTTGCCTAAACTAGAGACCGATCAAACAGTTACGTTAGGAGAAAGTGAGGCGACAGATTCTTTAGATTATTTTATTGAATTTACCAATAGGTTTTTGAACGAGTAACCGAGTTTATGCCTTTTTTATAAGGCTGGTGTAAATGGTTGCTACACATAGTTCTTCTGCTCTTTCTAACTCTACTCTTTCCGAAACAAATTCGTTGTCTACAACAATCTTCAATCCTACACTTTTAATAAGGTCCCTAATCTCGTTAGAATTTTTGAAAAGGAAAATATGGTCTATTGCAGGCGCGTTTGTGGGAACTGTAATGTAAATCCTGCCATTTTCGCTAAGTAGAGATTTTAATTTTAAAAGTAATTTGTCAGGGTCTTCAACATGTTCAAGTACTTCTCCAAGAGTAATAAAGTCGTATGAAATATCAGGCTCATAATCAAAAATGTCAGATAAGATATAGTTGGCCTCATTCTCTCCAATTAATGCTTTTGTCATTTCTAAAGAAACCGAACTAATATCTAAAATGTCGTAGTTGGCATTGTCACCCAACACCTCTTTTGCATTCGCGGCAAACAATCCATGACCTGATCCAACTTCTAAATAATTAGTTATTTCATCTTTGCTGTCTCTAACAGAATTTTGGAAATCGAACTGTAAGTCGTAATGATGCTTCCATACAAATTGAGAAAGCATTAGCCCATTCATGTAGTACTCCATGATGTCGGGGTTGTGGTAAACACGCTTTTTTACATCCTCAAATGAAGTGCTATTGTATTTGCCACTTCTGAAAAAATCCATTGTTTCAATTTGCATGTCAGATATCATTCTTAAATAACTCTCAATTGCAAATTCAAAATCTTTGCCTTGAGAATTTAGGAAATCGTCATATTTTGAGAAAAACTGATTAGCTCTTTTTGAAAATTGATCATCGGCACCAGAGATTTCTGCATACATTTTTTTGTAGTGCAAAGGATTCTTTTCCTTAATTGATTCGAGTATAATATCAACGTAGTTTTTCATCAGAAGTGGGTTGTTCGTTATTGTAAATTAGTTAATATATACTTCAAAGTCGTCATGATCTTCAATGTTTAGTTCCCAAATGTGGTCTTTCGTGTTTGTAAACCCGAGATCTTGATACAATTCTTTTACGATTACATTTTTCTGTGTTTCAATGTACTCGCCAGTTAAAGTTGTAAGTCCTGTTTTTTTTGATCTGGAGACTAAGTTGTTGATTATGTATTTTTCTACTCCTCGATTCAATACTCTGCAACTCATTACCCACGAATCAATAAATGCGTTTTTGTTTTCAATTTTAAGAATAATAACCGAAATTAACCCATATTCACCTAAAGAGTCTTTTAAGCTATAGCTTTCCACAATGGTATTGTCGGATTTAGCAAAACTTTCTAATTGCTCTTCGTTATACCTTATTGTTCGCAAATTAAATTGATTGGATCTTTGGATTAGTTGAGATACTCTTGGAATTGTGAAGCTGTTTAAATCTTGAACAGTCATTTCCATGCTCAACGACTTCAAATACTCGCCTATGTCTGAGAAGTTCTGTTGCTTAACAAATCGCTTTGCTTCATCTTGATATTGCTTTGTTCTTTTTGAATCATTTGGAGAATAACTCGATGGCTCAAACAATTGCTGATCGGAAAGGAAGGAGAGATAGAGCGAAGGGTCTTCAGGTAATTCAGGAACAGTAATTTCTGAAATCTCTGTTTTTACCTGTTTCCTTTCAAAGGGATTGTCGTCAATAAAAACCATCGAATCCATTCCGATGTTCAGGATGTCTTTAATAGCTCTAATGTTATCAGCTTTGTTGTCCCAATTCGCCATAAAAACAGAAATGTCGTCCAGACGAATTACCATTTCAGGATGCTTTTCAAACGGTTCTATTGCAATCTCGTGGGTGTTTTTACTGCAAACACACAATATGATACCCCTGTCTACCAACTCTTTTAACCAATATTGAAATTCTTTAAAAGCCTTTCCAATTCCTAGAGAGCCAATCTGTATTTTTTCTATTCCATCGTCGCCAATCACCCCACCCCACATCGTATTGTCTAAGTCAACCACAATACATTTATTTATTTTTCCATATCCAACAGAAATGATTTTATAAATCTGTTTTGCCATGGAGGTGTAAAAGGAGATGTTAAACTGCAAGTTAGAAATGTAGTAATGACGCGGATCGAAGCATTGATTGAAGCCCTGCATAGCAATCATTGCATCCAAATCTAAAATCCTTAAACTGTTATATGATAAACAAAGTTCAGTAAGTTTTAAATTCAATCTTCTCACTTGTGTAGAAAAGGATTGATCTATATTGTTACTAAAATCGCCGAACACGTCATCTGTTAAAACAGGAAAATTGGCCACTATAATTCGGCAATTGGTATTGGATTGAATTTGAGAAATTACCCCTTCTATTTCATGAGAAATTATTGAGTTAAAATTAGATCGATCTTCTTTGCTCTTTTTGTAAAAATTATTGCGAAGTATTGATATAGAGTAAAATATTAATGTTACATCTGGTTTGAATTGATAAAGGCCGGAGGCTGGATTGATTGTTTCAGTGTTGATAGAATCAAAAGGAGCATCGTAATGAACGGCTTTGAAATTCTGCTCATCGAACACCATGACTAATTCCTCATGCAAGAACTGAGTAGAACTGTCGCCAAGAATAGCAATATTTATTGACTCCATAGTAAATTGAAATAGAGTTGTTTTTTAATGTTTGTTAATTTTGAATTCAAAAACAAGAGGCTAAGTTCTAATTAGCATATTGAATACTTGTTGTTTGTACTCATACCATACACTATTAGAAGCAAATGCAATAGCTGTAACTATAGCCATTTTGCTGGTTGAATTTTTTATTTTCTCAAGTACTAGGAACCAGTTTAAG
>JABSPQ010000211.1 GCA_013214205.1 Flavobacteriales bacterium | reverse complement strand
GTACCTTTGCTCAAAGTTTAATTGTTTGTGTCTCATAATTACAAATTTTTGAATTTTTATTGGACTTTCCCAATGTTGAAAATAAATTTCAACATTGGTGAAAGCCCTCATCAAAAACTTGCATTAGCAATTGAATTTAGGTGAGTATTTGAATGCTTCTAAGAAGAGTAAAGGTCAATCGGCTGCTAACAGCACTGCTCAACGGAAAAGTAAATCAATAAAAGGAATTTCGCTTTTAGATAACAGAAAAAGTCATGAGTCGCAGGTAAATAAAAAGTCTAATGAGCATGTACCTATTGCACAATTTGTAAAAGTGGCTCAACTTAATGAGGATATCCACAATAAAGTATATTATGGTCATGGAACAGAATGGGCGGCTTATATGGCCAAAAACCAAGGTGCTACTAATGATCATACTACTGTAGATAGTCTTAATCAGGCAATAGGACTAAGTCAGAGTACTATGGGAGGACAGCATCCAATGGGGCAGAAAAGAGATGCTGCTAATGCAGCTATATTGAATAGAAGTGGGGATGGATCACTCTCAAATGATGAGAGGAAATGGACCAAGTGGTTGGTACCCGAAATAAAAGCTCTTTTATTGCCCGATATGACGGGTGCTCAGTGTAGAAACGATATGAGTATGGACGATTCGTATTATCAGCAAACATGGGCTTGCTTTTTTCCTCCTACTAAGCATAAAATTAAGGATTCTGGCGAGGGATGGAAACAAGAAGCTCATTCTGTAAACTTGGATGTAGGAAAAGGAGAAAAGAAGGCTTGGACTGGACAAAGGTTCAACGTACAACTCACGACAATTATGTGAAATCGGATAGGGCTGGTGAGGATGCTGCATATGATAAGTTGATTAAAGATCTTCCTAAAATGGGGCCAGCAATTTATAACAGGACTACCGAATGGTTGAGCGGACCTGTAATGCACAGGTTTTGGCGCTTGACAAGTAAGATTGGATTAGACTTTTTTGCGGCTAAACCAAAGACACCTGTAGATTTTGTACGTGATACCAAGGCTACTACGAAAAAACAGGTGTTAAACGAATAACTGATTCTGAATGGGATCATGCAAACGCCAAAGGTTATTTGAAAGATGGCTCTGTAACTGGACAAGATCCTGTCTAATTAAGTTTTCTTATAAATACCTCTCCTTAATAATCTTATGGTGATGCAACTCATGACCCGCTAAAAATAACGCGATGGCGTAAGGGGTAAAGTCGTAGCCATCAAATGTAGCTTGGGTTTTTAGCATATCTTCCGTTAAACTGGCGTAAAACGCTTTTGTTCTAACTCTCGTTTCGTCGAAATCCGCTTTAATTTCTTCCATGGTTTTTACGCCATTCTCTTCGGTGTTGTATGTACTAAAGGTGTGTGCCGACATATCATGGCCAGCATTTTTTAAAATGGTAAGCGCGGTTTCGTTGTATTCGTATTCGCAATCGATAATGTGGGTAAACACTTCTTTAACCGTGAATTTGCCTTCTTCGTAACGGTGCTCGTGTTTGTTAGCCGGAATTTCGGCCATCATGGTATGCGAGTCTGCGTGTGCTCTATCCAATTCTCTGTTAATGTTATCACTTTCTAAATAATCGAAGTAGAATACATAACCTTCGTCGCTCATTATATCTTTGAATGCTTCTAACATGGTGTTGTTTTTAGAGGTTTAAAAATTGTATCCGAGCGCTACAAACAAAGCGTACTGTGATTTATTTAAATTGGTAACAGCCAAAATGTAATCCATTTTAGTTTGCAAATAAAACTCTTGTGCCTGAAAAACTTCAAATGGTTTCGCTGTTCCCATAGCTTGTCTTTGGATGCTTTGCATCATTGCTTGTGCTGCATATTGTAAAGCTTGGTCTGCAATTCGGGCTTGCTCTTTCGAAAGATCAACCATACTTCGTGCATCAATAGCGTCTTTTACGCCTGAGTTTTCAAATTGCCTCAACTTGGTTTCTTGCAAATCAATTAGGGCATTGTATTTCTTAGCCTCTCCTCGCATAATAAAACTTCCCAGTGGAATTCTCCACATTACACCTAAATTCATCATGTTGGTAGGGTAGGAGGTTGCGAAGTTTTCTCCAAATAAAGAGCCGTAAGTGTTTAACCTTACTTTAGGTAACCATATGCCAGCCGTTACACTTCTTTTCTCAATTTTTAAACTTTCCAATTCAACCATCAACGCTTTGTATCCTGGTCTTTTTCGAGCAACGCTTAACTCAGTTGAGTTTTCTCCACCAATCGCTAATTGAATATCTAAGATGCCACTTTCCGCGCATTCAACCCGTACGTTGGCATTTGCGTTTAGCAGATTGGCCATCTCGGCAGCTTTGGTTCGGTATTTCATTTCTGCCTGTAGCTGCTGAATTTTTAAGTGAATCAGTTTGGTTTGGGCCAACAATAATTCCGATTTAAACAAAATGCCTAAATCAACTTGAACCGCAATTTGTTTTGCAACATCTTCTGCTTTGTTTACCATTAAATCATTAATGGCCAACGCTCTTACGTGAGCCCCTTGCATGTCGTAAAACGTGTTAATGGCCAATAGAACCGCTTTATTCTTTTCTGCTGAGCTAATTAGCTTTTGCGCTTCAATCTTTTTCTTGGTCGATTTAGTTAAGAACAGTGCCCGAGCGAAATCCCATTCGGCAGTTGCGCCTAAACCAGCCCAAGTGCTTTTTTGTACAACGTCGGTAAATATATCGCCGTCCGCATTCATTGCTGCACCTGTTAGCGAATGGGTTTGAATTCCTCCGTACAGGATTGGTAACCACCATTCTTTCGCTTTCGAATGTTCTGCTTTAGCTAAAGCTACTCTGCTTTTGTACTCTTTTATTACCAAACTTTTTGCACCAGCTAATTGTAATACATCTTCTAGCTTAAGGTACAATGTTTCTTGCGACAACATTTGATTTCCATTAACTCCTTCGTCGTCGTTTTGTGCCATGGCACTCGACAAACCTAGCACAACAAGCGCGCTTATGGCAAATGAATAAAGCAGATATGTTTTGTAGTTTTTCATCGGCTTTATTTGGAAATAGCTTTTACGGTTTGTCCTGGTTTAACTAAGCTTTTTCCTTGTACAATTATTTGTGTGTTCTCGTCAATGTCGCCATTTAGCACTTCGAAATAATCTTTGTTCGATAAGCCTTTTCTCAACGGTATTTGCTCTACAACACTATCGTTTACAATCAATAAAAATAATTCGTTTTGGTAAAGGTGCTGGGCGGTGTGAGGCAACGATAGCACATTGTCCTGACTTTCTAACTGAATAGTAACCTTAGCGTACATACCAGCTTTAATTTTGTTATCTCCGTTGGCAACATCTATTTCTACCTGCATTGTTTTCGATGCCCGATCTAGTACGCCAGCTGTTCTGCTAACAGGCACATTATAGCTGCTACCAGGAAGTTCGGGGAAAACAACCGATGTCATAGTTCCCTTCCTTATAAATGAAGCGTCAGATTCTGGAAGCGGAATAGTAACTGCAACAGGATTTACCTCTTGAATTTCCACAACTCTAGCCGCATTGGCATTGTCGAAACCAGATTGAACCATAGCGCCATGATCTACTAAACGTTGTGTAATGATTCCGCTAAATGGCGCTCTAATGTTTAAGTAGTCTAATCGGTTGGCAATAATTTTTTCATCTGCTTTGGCGGCTTCATAATCTGCACGAGCCAAATCTACCAATTGAATAGGAGTAAGGTCTGGCGTTTGTTCAAGCGTAGTTTTGAGTCGGCTGTAAATAGCAGTTTTTGCATCTAAATTGGCATGGATTTTTTCTTCTAATCTAACTAACTCAGGGTTTGCTAGCGTGGCAATTATATCACCTTTAGCAACTCTATCGCCAATATTAACAGTAATGGTTTGTATTACTCCACTTTCCATGGCGTAAAGCATAACCGTTTGATTAGGCAGTGCTGTACCAGTAATCAATATCTCTGCTTGAAAAGATCTTTGCTCTGCAGTAACCACCAAAACGGTTGGTATTTTGTCGTTAGCAATTTCTGCCACTACTTCAGGAGCCATCTCGGTTTTACAAGAACTCAAGTATCCCATTGCGAGGAGTGAGCCGAATATTATGAGCTTGTTATTTGGTAATCTTTTCATGGTTATTAATCTTTTGCAATGTATGAATACAAAATCGGGATGATATAAAGCGTTAAGAAGGTTGCCATCAAGGTGCCTCCAATTACTGTAATTGCTAGCGGTACATTCGATTCTGATCCGCTGCTTAAAGCCAATGCCGTTGGCACCAATCCTAATATAGTTGTGCTGGCTGTCATTAAAATAGGTCTAAATCTATCTACCGCTCCTTTGGTAATGGCCTCAGTTTTCTGAACGCCTTCTTTCATTAAAGCGTTAATTCTGTCTACCAAAATATTTCCGTAAGAAACCGCAATACCTACCATCATTATTATTCCCATAATAGACTGAATGCTCAAAGAAGTATCCGTTGCCCACATAATACCTGCCACACCAATAATTCCGAGAGGAAAGGAGAGGATAATAATTAACGGCAATCTAAACGATCGGAATAGTGGTACAATAATTAGAAAAGCCAGTACAACAGCCAGGCCAAGCCCTATACCTAAGTCGTTAAAAGATTTTTTAATTACACCAACTTCACCTTCAAAAGTTACTTCGTATCCTTTCGGAATTTCGCCATTCGCAACCTTAGCGTCAATCATGGTTTGAATTCTATCCGAAACCGTTCCAACGTCCGAACCAACTACATTGGCATATACATTATTAACACGCATTAATTTATGGTGGTTAATCTCTACGGCTCTGGTGGTTTCCGACAGTTTAGAGAAGTTTCTAAACGGAACAGGTTTGTCGTGTGTGCTGCTGCGCATTGTTACGTTTTCAATAACATGCTCGTTATCGATTAAATTCTCTGGATACGTAACACCAACATAGTAGTGGTTTCCGTTCCTTTCGTCGATCCAAAATGCCTTTTGAAACGTAGTAGAGGAGTTCAACGCCGATACGATGTTCTTGATGGCATCAACAGGTTTAACACCCAATTCGGCTGCTTTAATCCTGTCGATATCGATGTTTTTTACAGGCTGATCGATTCTTTGAAGTACACGTACATCTCTAGTAGCAGTGATGCTTGCAATGGTATCTCTAAAATCCTCAGCAATCTTTCTAAGCACCTCTAACTTATTGCCCTTAATCTGTACATCAATAGGAGCAGGTTTGCCTTCGTTAAGCGCCGCAGTAATTAATCCGCCCGTATTAAAGCTTATCTCAACACCAGGGAACTGCGCTCTCATCTTTTTCCTTAAAACGTTGGCGTATTCAACTGTGCTTACTCTGTGGTCTTCTCTTAACTGAATTCCAATAAAGGCATCCTGCGTTCCAGAGTTAGGTGTGTAAGCGGCTGGTAAGTCATAGAAAATTCCAATGTTTGATATAATCTGCTGTAAATCATTGCCCGTTTCAGCCCTAATTAATTCCTCCATCTCAACAATCGTTTCGGAGGTTTTTCGTAGAGGAGTACCAGATTCCATTCTAATTTGAATCTCCATCTGCCCAACGTCTGAACCCGGAAATAATTCATATCCCAATCTGGTCATCATAAATAATGCACCAGCGAAAAGGAGCAATGTCACAAATAAAATCGGCATCCTATTATTAAGTGCCTTGTTTAAACTCGAATTGTATTTCTCTTTTCGTCGCTCAATAAAACGCTCAAAAGCACTTGGTTTTTTAACAGGAGCAACTTCACCGTCTATTGCTGCTTTTTCGTTTTTAAAGAAGTAGGCCGCTGCAATCGGAATTAATGTAAGAGAGAAGATGTAAGAGCCAAGCATTGAACCTGCAACTGTTATTGCCAGTGGCGAGAATAAAAATTTGGTGATTCCAGTTAAGAATAGCACAGGGAAAGACACCACAATAATAACCAGTGTAGAAGCCAGTACTGGGTTGGCAACTTCTTTAGCAGCATCTAAAGCAGCTGTCATAGATGGTTTTCCCATCTTTAAATGTCGATCTATATTCTCTAAAACAACAATGGAGTTATCTACCAGTAATCCCAGTACCAAAGCGATTCCGCCAAGGGTAATACTGTTTATAGACTGCCCTGTGATGTACAGAATAATAAAGGTGAATAAGATTGAAAGAGGCAGACTTACCGATACAATAAGCGCCGATCTGATATTGCCGAGGAATAGTATTAGTACGAGAATAACCAAAACTAATCCGCCGATACCAGCGTTTACCAAACCTTTAATGGAGCTTCTTACATAGGAAGATTGATCGAAGATTACGTTTAGCTTAACGTCGTCGGGCATTCTTTTAGAAAGTAGTGGAAGCGCGGCTTTAACGGCTTCAACCGATGCAATGGTGTTGGCGCCTGGTCTTTTGAAGATAGGCAGGTAAACCTGCTCTTTGCCATCAACACGAGCAATATTGGTTTGAATAGCCGCAGCATCCGTAGCTTTGCCCACATCCTTTATATAAATGGGTTTGCCATTCTTATAAGTGATTACAATGTCGTTGAAATCCTCTACATGCGTAATCATTCCCTTTGCATCGATGCCGTAATTGATATCGCCTATTTTAGCAATACCCGATGGAATCATCGTTGTGTTTTCATGAATCGCATCATTAATTTGAGTCATAGAAACACCCAAGGCCTCTACTTTAGACGGATCAACATAGATGTAAATTCTTCTTAACTGACCACCGTAAGCGGCAGGAGCGATAATGCCTTTAACACTACTCAGCATTTGCCTTAGGTTGTAATAGGCGATGTCGTAGAGTTCTTTACCGTTTTTAACATCGCTGCTTACCGTTAGCAACATTAACGGTTTAGATGCTGTTGGATCAAACGGTTGAACCATTGGCGGAAGTGTTCCCGGCGGTTGGTAGTACATATCCGACATTGCATAGGCAGAAGTGTTTGCCATTGCTTCGGCTGGGTCTACGTCTTCGTTGTAAAAGTTGGTAACAATACTTACTCCAACAATACTTTTAGAGAGTTGCTTCTCTATCCCCGGCGACTGACCTGTCCACCTTTCCATTCTACTCGTAATGTCTTTTTCAACCACTTGCGAAGGCATCCCCGGATAAAGGGTAAGTATTTGCATGGCCGATTTTTTGAACTGAGGTAAAATGTCTACTGGCATCCTAGGAATTAGAACAATTGCCAGAAGACTAACGACTAAGGCGAATACAATTACCAAAAACGGATTTTTAAATCCAGTGCTTATCATTCGGTGAAAGGTTGATTCTTAAAATTTGTTGTGTCTTTAAAGCTTGTTTTAGAGGTTTAAAGATAAGTTTTTTTGGATAGCTTAAGTAAATGGGGTAAGAGTAGTATGAACATGTTTTACACGAAATTTAAAATTGTTAAATTAGTGACAGGCAATTAATTACAATATTATGAGCAGATTGAAACAATATTCTTTAGTTGCAGGCACTTTGGTTTTTGTAATTTCTACTAAGGCAGGTGTCCAATATACTGGACTTGCTACATTTGAGTGGAGAGTTAGTTAAGAGAATGTCACCATTATTAACTTTACAAAATGGAAAAAACGAAGAACATTTGATTCAGCTTTCAAAGAGAAAGAGAAGGCAGTAGCAAGAGGTAATGTGCCTGCAATAGCAATAGAATTAGGGATAGAGGTAAATATGCTTTATCGTTGGAGAAAAGAGTTATCGCAGTACGAATACAATAGCTTTCCAGGACGAGGCAAGCCCAAAATGACAGATAAAGAAAGAGAACTAACAGTTTTAAAATCAGAACTAGCAGATGTTCGTATGGAACGGGATATCTTAAAAAAGGCAATCGGCATCTTCTCCTCGAGCGACAAGAAATCTTTACGTTCATGAAACTTCATCATCGT
>JABSPQ010000210.1 GCA_013214205.1 Flavobacteriales bacterium | reverse complement strand
GAACTTGGAATAAGAGCAATTTGACTTCGGTCGTTTCCTTTTATATACTTCATATCCTGAAGATACAAAACATCAAAATGGGGTAAGCAAATTCATTCTAAAGTAATTAACAAAAAAGCTGGGTTTTTAGACAGTCTGACGATAGGCTAAATAGAATTAAAACATCATCCTATCAAAAGTTAGATGATAATAAAACAGCCTTTGCATCAGATGGCTACTCAGATGCATTTAGTAGTTCTTATAGCTATTACGCGAATGGTAATTTGAAAAACTTAGGCAGGCACAATGCGACAGCAGAGATGGATCAGTTTACATATAATTACGCCGATCCCACAAGCCCTAACAGACTTACTTCCTTAGATGACGGCAGTGGCGACGCTACCGCTGGAGCAATTGGAAATGGTTCAATTACTTACCAATACGACAATATTGGCAATTTAATAGAAGATGAGGCGAATTTCTACAAATGGAACCTTGCTGGTAAGTTGGCCGAAGTGAGACCTAAGTTTGGTACCACAGGTCCACATATCGTATTCTCATACGACGCAATGCATAATAGGGTGGTGAAAAAGATAAACCTATCACCTACTTTCGACGTGAATAATTTGTTCGACCCATCGGTTGTACCATCACCAGATCAAGTAGAAACTACCTATTATGTAAGAGATGCTACAGGAAATGTGATGGCCAATTACACCAGAACTAATGCACCAGAAGCAGGTAGCTATTTAGCTGAGTTTTCTGTCGCAGAACGACCTATGTATGGCTCTGCTAGATTAGGAATATACTTCGATAATGAGGTAATAAGTACAGTTCCGTTTAACCTCGCTGATGGAGAAGAGAATATAACAATGCAATTGGATAACTCCGTTTACCGTAGCTCGTTCAACAATGTTTTGTTGGCAGATATTGCTATCCAATCTACAGGTATACTTGGTATTCCGGTCACTAGCCTGTACGAAGATGTAATTGATGAGATCACTAATAACTCCTTCGATCAGGTTGCATTAGCTACTGGGCCACAATTTGTTGGAACCACAGATAACAGTATTTTCCTTGCCGAAAATGAAAATAAAGAAGTAATTTTCTACGGTGTTACTGCAGATCATTATGGTAATTCAGATGTTACCTTGGTGTACGATGTAAACGGGCAATTAATGAAAGGAACTGAAAATATTAACTTCTCTAAAGAATGTAAACCAGTTGTAGTTCCAGATTTAACACGTAGTGGTTATTACTTTTTAATGGGTACAGACGAAGTTGCCAATAGAGTAAAGTACTACGAGGTTAACATGAATGCACTTGGCTATGGCTCTGGAATTAACTACCTAGGTGAGATTGGAGCAGAACAAATTCAATCGGACTTTGGTGGCTTGCCAATTAGAGGACGACATTTTGCCGTAATCAGTGATTATGAAAATAGAAAATCACATGTTTACATGACAAGAAATAGAGTTATTGACGGTGTGCAAAAAGGACTCGTTTTCAGCACTACGCTAGATGAAAATGGATTTAGCCCAATAGCGCTTCAAGGAGTTTACCTTAGCACAGAAACCTATGGAGAAGGAGAGATAGAAATCTCGCCAAATGCAAAAACACTGAGCATTTACAACCACAATACGAACTTAGGATGGACAGATTATAAAGATGCCGAGATTGTGAGTTTTCAGTTGGATGCAGATTATAACTTGAATCCAGTTCCTACCACTGTGTCTATAGAAGGTGGTAACATCGGCAAGGGCAGAATGAAAAGAGCAGCCGACGACCAAGGGGTTTACTTTGCTCAAAATGCATTGTATCAGTTAGGCACTGGAGATGAAACAGGAGTTTTCTACCAAGAAGACTTTGGTACGCAAACCTATTTTAGAGATGTAGAATTGGGTGACCTTAGAACCAATGCACACAACAAGCTATATCAGATAGTAGGGTCAACAGCAACGTCTGGATCCGAATGGGACCAAGATGCAATTAACAATACCGTTACAACCAATTGGCCAAGTGGTGCAGGAAGCACTCCAAGTCAAGTTACAGGTTATTTGCCTAGCCAACCAGTACATGTTATGGGTAAGTTAGCAATTACGGCGATAAGAGAATTACAACACAAAACCTACGAGCTAGTCGATCACTTGGGCAATGTAAGGGTGGTAGTTAGCGATAATAAAGTTAACGAAACAGGCAATGGATTGGTAGCATCTGTAGAAAGCTATACAAATCAATATGCCTTCGGTATGGAAATTCCAGGAAGATTGAAGTCAAACTCTCCTAGCTACCGTTACGGTTTTAACGGACAGGAAAAGGATGACGAGATAAAAGGGAATGGGAATTCGTATACAGCACAATATTGGCAGTATGACCCAAGGTTAGGGAGAAGATGGAATACTGATCCTGTTGTGAAAGCTAACTGGAGTGGGTAT
>JABSPQ010000209.1 GCA_013214205.1 Flavobacteriales bacterium | reverse complement strand
TAAACGATTAAATTTAGGGAAATGAAAAAGTCAAGATTTACAGAAAGTCAGATCATAAGGATCTTAAGTGAACAGGAATCAGGAAAAACAGTTTCGGATATTTGCCGAACACATGGGATAAGCCAGCCGACATTTTACAATTGGAAAAGTAAATACGGTGGATTAAGTGTTAATCAGCTGAAAAAACTGAAAGAAGTAGAACATGAACTTTCGGAGTTTAAACGAATGTATGCTGATTTGGCTTTTGAAAACAACGCTTTAAAGAACCTGATTGAAAAAAAGCTGTAGGGCCTGCTGAAAAACGAGAAGCTGTTGACCACTTGGTTGACATTGAAGATTTAAGTATCAGACGGGCCTGTATTGCACTTCACATGAGTTTTTCGGTTTATTACTACAAGCCAAAGTCGAAAGATGTGGACCAAATAATTATTCGAGAGTTAGAGAGTTTAGCGGAAGAATATCCAACTTATGGTTTTAGGAAGATGTTTCATTTGGTTAGATCAAAAGGCTTCATATGGAATCACAAGCGGGTTTATCGAGTTTACGTAATGATGGGGTTAAATATTCGCAGAAAGCGAAAGAGAAGACTTCCTGCAAGTGTAGCCTGTCCTTTTTTCAGACAGCATGTTAATATAAAAACTATCTAATTCTTTCTTAGGGGCTAGCCCCTAAATTTTTCAATTTGAACTGGATTGGGCTCATTCCCATAAGTGATTTATGAGGATGATATTGATTGTAGTCGTTTCTCCAGTTTTCGGATAATTCTCTTACGTCATTGATGTGCGGGAAGATATATGCATCAAGAATATCTTCTCGAAAGTATCGATTAAAACGTTCTATGTATGCATTTTGTGTTGGTTTTCCAGGTTGAGTGTATTGAATTTTAATTCCTTTAAGGCTGCACCAGTCTTTGAAAACATGTGCTATAAATTCACTCCCATTATCAACCCGAATCTTGTCAGGCTTTCCATTTTGTTCAATTAACCGTTGAAGTACATCGATTACTTTAACTGACGGAAAGCTATGTTCTGACTCAATAGCCAAGGCTTCTCTGTTATAATCATCAATAACATTTAATACTCTTATTTTTCTTCCGTTTTCAAGGACATCATGCATAAAGTCCATACTCCAGATCACATTACTGGTTATTGGCAGCGTTAAGGGCACTTTATGTCTAGAAAGAACTCTTCTCTTGCGTTTTCTGCGGTGTTGCATGTTTAGTTTTCGATAGACTCTTAGAACCCGTTTTCTCCCCCATGGATATCCTTCGTTCTTTAAACGACCATAATATTCATCTATTCCTCGATGAGGAAGCTGCTCAGCTAACTCGTGAAGCTTCGATTCTAACTCACTATCATCTTTTACCGACACATAATACCACATAGATCGATGCAGACCAGTCACACGACAAGCCCTCCCAATTGAGACTTCTTTTTCTTCGATTAGAAAACCAGCAGCCTCTTTTCTCTGAGAAGGCTTTAGAACTTTTTTTCGAGAACTTCTTTTAAAAGTTCATGGTCTAAGCTTAGATCTGCAAACATTCGCTTCAAACGTTTGTTCTCATCACTTAGCCCACGGAGCTTCTTGAGTTGAAGCTGATCCATTCCCGAATACTTCTTTTTCCAATTATAAAATGTCGGTTGGCTAATCCCATACTCCCGACAGACATCGGTAGTTTTCTTACCCGACTCTTGTTCTTTGATAATCTTAATTACCTGACTTTCACTAAACCTTGATTTTTTCATCGCTTTACAGTTTAAAGGTAAACTTTTACTCTATTTTTAAACTGTCCGATTTTTCGGGAAGGCTACATCTTGTACTTACTTTTTGTTAGACTTTTTCTAATCTTATTTAGAAGATCTGGTAGTTTTTTTTAAGTCTCAATAGCTAACTCATCTTTTGTATAATGAGATTTTCGAGGATGTTTCTTCTTTGTTTGGAAGTTTCGTATCATATAACTACGAAGGGTTTGGTACTTTAGATCTTCATTATATTCCTCTTTGACCCAATGTACAGCATGCCAATAACCTAATAGAGGAT
>JABSPQ010000021.1 GCA_013214205.1 Flavobacteriales bacterium | reverse complement strand
TTTGTTGCCTTTCTAAGACTCAACCTATTTGTTAAGATAGAACTTCAAAAATGGTTAGATAAACCCTTTTTGAAAAAAGAAAAACCTCCCAATATTACTCACCAGGGGGGGGCTTTTCAACTTCTAATGATTTTTAAGTAAATTTTACTGTTGAATCAAGGCCTTTAATAGGTTCTGGATTTTATTTAGGACGGGATTGATTCCATATAGCTAAACCATTGTTTGGATCGGCAGCCCATGAATTTGGTGGAGGAGTTAGTGCTTTAACATTATTAAAATGGCCTGCAATAACTTTAATTTCTGTGCTTGCTTCATTTTTACTCTTAGTTGTGATCCCTGGAATTTCTTCGCCCCCAAACATCAAATAGTTTGGTTCAGCATCTTTTTTATTCTTGGGTAAGTTCAACCAAATCTAGAATAACTCCATTGTGTTGGTTTCGTCCTTATTAACCAATGGAAACATCTCCGAATATTCAATACCACCTCCAGCGGTTACCCACTGCACATCTCCATTCCCAAAACGACCTTGACCACCAGCAGAATCTACATGATCTACAACACCTTTTCTAACAATTGTAATCGTTTCAAAACCACAATGCGGATGCTTCGTGCAGCCTGGTGCCTTCATACCATGGTACATAGTTCTAGTCCTTGTGTCCGAAATCCTGTCCTAAGCTTCTACCCGCCGTTCTTGGCTTTGGGCTCATTTCCTCGTTTCCTTCAGGATAAAAGTCCTCGTAGTGTACACAGAAAATAAAAGGGTCTAAAGTGTCCCAAGTAAATTGAAGTTCTCGAACCTTAATAACAGCGGAATCATTGCCAGATGAATCATTCATAGGAGTAGGTTTTTCTTTTTTCTGAGAAGAAAAATCATAAATACTATAACCAGCACTAAGACCTGTTATGGCAATTGCTGCTTTTTTTATAAAATTTCGACGGTGTTTGTCATGCTAAATAATGTTATCTCTAAACTACAGTAAAATAAACGAAATGCAAGTATTCGCTTTAGCAAGGTAGGACTAGAAGCGTGCTCGGATAGCCATAAAATTGTTGAGTGGTTTTTATTGCCAACCTTCTTATCTTTGCCATCAATAATTATCAATGCAGCTTTACAATAAAATAGATCGGAAAGTACTAGAGGTTCAAATGGCCAACGATGATGTAATGCGCATTACCGTGTCGTTTTACCAATATCATAAAATTGGGAATCCCGATATTTTCAGAAATTACTTTTATGAGCAACTAGAAGTGGTTGGTGCATTGGGCCGAATTTATGTTGCGCACGAAGGCATTAATGCTCAAATGAGTGTACCGAAAGAGAATTTTGACGCCTTTGTTGAAGTTTTAAGTGGAACAGGTTTTTTAAAAGACGTTCGTTTAAATATTGCGCGAGAAGAGAAGGAGTTCTCCTTTGTAAAACTCAAGATAAAGCACCGGGCAAAAATTGTTGCTGATGGCTTAACTGATGAATCGTTTGATGTTACAGATAGAGGCAAGCATTTAAAGGCGCAAGAGTTCAACGAACTTATTGCCGATCCCGAGACTATATTAATAGACATGCGGAACCACTACGAAACTGAGGTGGGGTATTTTGAAGGCGCGATTAAACCTGATGTGGATACTTTTAGAGATTCGTTGCCAATTATTGAGGAATTATTGGAGCCGCATAAGGATAAGAATATCGCTATGTATTGCACTGGGGGCATTCGTTGCGAAAAGGCGAGTGCTTGGTTTAAGCACCAAGGTTTCGAGAACGTGCATCAATTAGAGGGCGGCATTATAGAGTACGACAGACAAGTAAAGGAACAAGGTTTAGAGAATAGGTACATTGGTAAAAACTTTGTTTTCGATAAGCGAATGGCTGAATCTATTGGAGATGAAGTAGTAGCGAATTGTCATCAATGTGGAGAACCATGCGACACGCATGTAAATTGTTTAAACGAAGCATGTCACCTGCTTTTTATTCAATGCGGAAAATGCAAAGAAAAACACAATGGTTGTTGCTGTAAAGTGTGCAAAGATTTTAATTCGTTACCAGAAGAAGAACAACGCGTATTGCGCAAAGGCATTAGGTTTACACAAGGCAATATCTACAAAAAAGGGCGTCTCCGTCCTAAATTAACCGACCAAATAAACGAGAAGTTGAAGGGCTTGTAGCTGAGGTTTATAGAATAATATTCTATGAATTAGGTAATTCCACCACTTAAAAATAGACATAAGTACATAGTAATAAGATAAATAGATTCATTTACTTGCATTAAGTAAAATCAATGAGGGGTTCGTTACATTTCAATTGATTTGGGATTTTGCTGGTGGAATCCGAAAAACCTTAAAAGAGTAGGAGAGCATTAAAACTTCAATACTATGTCAGCAACATCAATAATAATCAAATTAAAAAGAGAAGGTAGCGCAGAATACCTTAGTCATGTAACAGGTCTGGTATTCGGAAATATGGTTGATCCATCAACCGGAATCTTTTGGAGTCCAGCTCCTGCGGGTAACAGCCCATGGACATGGACAAACACAGGAACCAACGATACAGAGTTTGGTTTAATGGCCAACTATAAATTCAATGGCGAGGAGAAAACTGCTTTTGGAATCGTTACTATCGATCCAACTGTTTTAACAGGAAACTGTGTGGTAAAAGTTGAGCTGTGCACAGCTGCAATAGATGGCGATGAGCACAATTCGATACTGCGTTTTAAAAGCGTAACGGTTAACGGATTGGAAGATTCAGCTGCAGCCGACGTAAAAGATTGGGGAGCAGAAAAACCTCAACCAAAATCTGCATTCTATGGAATAAGTGTAGTGGCTTAGAACCGGAGATTTATTTAACCAAAACTAGCGACCATGTTATTCTCAGTAGCATGGTCGCATTAATGTTGAGAAGTTTGTAAATTGCCCTTTGATAAAATCAAGCAGAGCTCACCAATCAAATGGCAAAAATATTTCAGTTTTTATTCGGTACCGAAATCGGTAATGGCATCATTTTGGCCATAGGCCTATTCATGATTTGGAATGTACGACGCGAATATGAATCTTATCGCTTAAATAAAAATGGATACATCATTGCGTTTGTAGTTGCAGCTTTAGGTGCAGTGCTCCTAATATCTACCTTTCTTAAGAAATAATCGATTCCTAGAATAATCGTACAAAATCCCTTATCGACACATCTTCTGTAAGGCCGACTTTTTTCCTGATTCTCTGAATTGATTTTCGCACACCATCGTAAGTTATGTTTTGTAAAATGGCAACGTCTTTATTGGTTAATTCTAATTTTATTAACGCCAATAGACGGAGGTCTCTTACAGTTAGAGTGGTGTTTTTGCTAAAATATGTTTGTAGAAATCCGGATGAACTTCTTCGAAATGAACAATTAATAAATCGTAGTCGTATTCGTATTTTTCCCTTTTGGCAATCTTATTAATAAGCTTTTGAACTCCTGAATTTTTATCTGAATTGTCATTTTTTAATACCTTCTCTAAATCGCGCTTTATTTGAAGTAGGAATTTTCTGTTAGATTCTAGTAGCGTTTCTAACGATACAATATTACGTTGCTTTTTACTTAATAAATCGTCCATTAAAGTTGACTAGGTTATAATTCTTGAAGATACTTCATAGCCTCATCTCTAGTACGAAAAACAACAAAACTTTTTTTAGTATATGCTTGGTAGGCAAGCATTAGTACATAACTAATGCCCTTAACGCCAATTGCAACCTGAGTGCCGATTAATGGTTTTAGAACCACACCATCTTTTTTAAACGACTGCATAAAAGCGGTATTAATTTTAACTTCGGTAAAATCAATAATCAAATTTATTTTTTCGGTTCGTTGTTTTAAAACATCTACCAATTCTTTACCAAAAGGGATTAAATCATCTTTTGCTATAGTTCTCATGGGAATATCGTAAAACTCTAAGTCAAAATAATATTTATGATAACTGGCTATATCAAAATTTCCCATGTGCTACTGTTGTTTGTTAAGTGCATCAAAGATAGTTTGAAGAAATATTAATCTATTTAAATGAGATGATTATTCTGTGTCTTTTAGGTGCTACACATAGAACCAAATCACTTTTTTACCGCCACCTGAAGGAAGCGGCAAAAAAGAGCATTTTGCTTTTGTTTATCCTTTAGGTCAAGCACAGACCGACGAACGAAATGCCTTTCTTTTTAATTTTTAAAATGATTAAAACAACAATTGATGCTTTTGCCACGTCCTTTAGGTCGTGGTACAGAAAAGAACACCAATACCATAAATACTAAGTTTTATTTAGCCTAAAACCACACTGTTATAACTACTTAGCTGTACTTTCGTTATTCCTGTATAGGGTATGCATAAATCCGAGTGTCATAGAATTGAAACATTAAAAAATTCAAATTAATTTTACACTCATGAAAGCTAAACTGACACTCATTACATTCCTATTTTTCATTGCACAAATAGTAAACGCGCAACAACTCACCCAAACCGTAAGAGGTAGAGTTGTAGACGAAGATTCTAAAGCTCCAATATTTGGTGCCAACATTATAATCCCTGGTTCCGATCCATTTAAAGGAGCCGCCACAGACATTGATGGCTACTTTAAAATGACCGATGTGAAAATCGGTCGAATAAACCTTACCATTTCTGCCTTAGGTTATGAAAACACACAAATTCAAAACGTTGAGGTAAACACAGGTAAAGAAGTTGTATTGGAAATCAACCTGCTTGAATCCTTAACTCAGCTAGGCGAAGTTAAAATAACGGCTAGGCAAGATGTTTCTGTAGCACAAAACGAAATGTCTATTTCGAGCACCCAAGCAATTTCCGTTGAGGAAACAAAAAAGTACGCGGGTTCATTTAACGATCCTTCTCGTATGGTATCTGCATTTGCAGGCGTTAGCGGTAACTACGATGGCAACAACGATATTATTGTTAGAGGTAATTCGCCAAAAGGAATTTTATGGAGATTGGATGATGTGGAGATTCCAAACCCTAATCACTTTGCGGATGAGGGCGCATCAGGTGGACCAATTAGCATCCTTACATCAAATATTCTAGATAATTCAGATTTCTCTACCAGTGCATTTGCGCCCGAATATGGCAACGCTTACTCTGGCGTTATGGACATGAAACTGAGAAAGGGAAACAATGAGAAAAGAGAATACTCGGTTGGATTGGGTGCTTTGGGATTGGATGCAACAGCAGAAGGCCCGTTTAGCGATAGCAGCAAGGCATCGTATCTTTTTAATTATCGTTATTCTTCGTTGGCTTTATTAGACGGATTGGGAGTGGTAGATTTTAACGGAGTTCCTAAATACACAGATGCAGCGCTTAAAATTCATGTGCCAACAAAAAAGGCTGGTATCTTTTCTCTCTTCGGAATTGGTGGAATGAGTAGTATTTTAGAAACTTATAAAGACACTTCGAATCCAGTTCGATCTTGGCAAGGTAAATACTCATCGTATATGGGTGTTGTTGGACTTTCTAACACGTATTTTATCAATAATAAAACCTTTATAAAATCTTCTGTTGCCCTGTCAACTAATGGTAGCGGATACGATGGAGAGAAAACGTATTTCTATTCGGATATAGATAAAGAAGACTTTATGTCGGACAGGTTACTACTGGCAAAAGATTCAGTGAGCCGCAACCAAGCACACAGTAATTTATCAAAAAACCGATTGAGATATGCTATTACTTTAAATAATAAGATCAATGCTAAAAACAGGATTAAAGCGGGTGTAATTGTTAAGCAGAGCACATTCGTCAACTTTTCGGATTACTATGATGAGGATGACGAACAGAGATATCTTGAAATGGACATGAAAGAAAACGAAATGCTTTACCAAGGATTCGTTTCGTGGAAACACCGTTTTAGCGAAGAACTTACTATGGTTAGTGGACTTCATACAATGCATTATAGCTTAAACAACGAAACTTCTGTAGAACCAAGATTGGCCATGAAGTGGAAAATGTCGGAAAAGGGAGCTTTAAATTTGGGCTTTGGAATGCACTCAAAAAGTGAATCATTGCTTAATTATTCTGTAACAGATTCAATTGGCAATTTGGTAAACGAAGATTTAAAACTGATAAAGTCTAACCACTATGTTTTGGGGTACAACCACCGCGTTAGCAAGAAAATTAATATTAAGGCAGAAGTATACTATCAGCAGCTAAGAGACATACCAGTTGCTAACGATATTGAAGAAAACTACTCTTCTATAGATCAAAGCGATTGGTTTAAAAATATCGATTTAACGAGTGAAGGAAAAGGCAAGAACTACGGTGTAGAAATAACATTCGAAAGATTCTTAGACAACGAATTCTATTTCTTGGTGAATGCATCCTTGTTCGAATCGAAGTATGCAGCACTTGATGGCGTGTGGAGAAACACGGTTTACAACGGTAACTATACGGCAAACTTTCTGATTGGTAAAACAATGAGACTTGGTAAAGCAGAAAAGAACAGAACGTTGAGTCTGGATACAAAGTTTTTCTTAGGAGGCCCTAAACGATACACGGCAATCGACATTGAAACTGAAGAACGTAATTATGACTTACGAAACGAAGCGAAAGGTGATCCTGTTTTTCAAATGAACTTTTCTATGAGCATGAAAAGAAACAAGGGCAAAACAACAAGAGAGCTTCAAATCGACATCTTGAACATTACGAACAACCAAGCCAGATTAAACGAATATTTCAACAATGGTGAGATTGTTTACGAAAGACAACTGAGCATTATTCCAAATCTTATCTACAGAGTTTATTTTTAAACAGTAGGTAGCAATCATATCCTCCATTTATTAATTATTTTTGATGGGTGGAGGAAAGATTACTCGTACAGAATGTGAAATCAGGCGATCAGAAATCGTTTGAGGTATTGTTTAAAACGTATTACCAACCATTGGTTGGTTTTGCGAATAAATACCTTCAAGACGTTGCGCTCTCAGAGGAAACCGTTCAGGATTTCTTCTGTAGATATTGGGACAAACGAGATTCTATCGATATTCAGGAGTCACCTAAATCATACATGTATAGGTCGGTTAGAAATAGTTCTCTTAATCACCTTCGACATAGAAAAATCAAAGACAGTCACGAAACGCAAGCCGTTTTAATAGGAGAAACCCATGTTGAAGTTACTGTGCATGACGAATTAATTTCTGCCGAATTAGATCAAAAAATTATGGCAAGCATAGCTGCTTTGCCCGAACAATGCCGAAAATCTTTTGAATTAAGTCGATTTGAAGGATTAAAATATCAAGAGATAGCCGACAAAATGAAGATTTCTAAAAAAGCTGTAGAAGCCAATGTTTCTAGGGCTTTAAAGACGCTTCGGACGGAATTAAAAGAGTTTATGACCATTCTAATTTTAATATTTTTTAACTAAATGAAAAGAATTTTAAAAATAGATGTAGGGTGTTTTATCAGTCAAGTGTCAAGTAATTGAGAATACTATGAGCAATTCTAATGAACATATAGAAGATATGTTGTACAAGTATTTGGACAACGAGTGTAATTCGGAAGAAATGCAGCTGGTAACGGAATGGCTAAAAAATGATGAAAATAGAATCGAGTTTGAAGAAATTAAAAAATTGCAAGAGCAGGTTAGCCAAGCAAACGATTCTGAACCAATTGAAGTAGATGTGGATTTAGCTTGGGGAAATATAATGGATCACATAGCAACTTCGGAAGTTGAAGAAGCTACCCCTGTAATGCATGCCGTTAAAGAAAGCACGAACCGATTGATGAAATACGCCGCAATTTTAATTGTTGGCTTGGGCGTTTCCTATTATTATATGAACAACAACAACAATAGCAACAACAGTGTGTCTGCTGTTGCTACCATTGAAGAAACGGTTGAAGATGAAAGTGTGATGAATGCCATTGCTTTAATGGAAAAAGAGGACGTTAAAACTCCCGATGGCAGTGATGTTAGCATCAAAAAAGGAAGTACTCTTAAATACCCAACCAACTTTGAGGAAGGCATTAGGGAAGTTGAATTAGAAGGTGAAGCGTTTTTTGATGTTGTAAGAGATGAAGAAAAACCATTTTTAATTAGAGTTGGCAGTGCAACGGTAAAAGTTTTGGGAACATCCTTTTTGGTAAAAGAAGTTGACAATTTTATTGAAGTAAAAGTAAAAAGTGGAAACGTTATGCTTTTTGGTACCGAAGACCAGAGCAATGCAATTGAAATAGGTAAAGGAGAGCATGGCATTTATAACATTACAGATGGCACGCTCGTAAAAACAGATTTAACAAGTCATAATTTTGCATCGTGGAGAAACAACGTATTAAGATTTAGTGGAGTTGAAATGACAGCTGCCATCATCGATTTACAAGATCATTACAATGTGCAAATAGAGTTGGCGAATAATAATGTAGCGAGTTGCTTATTTACTGGTCAGTTCCGAGATAAAACGATTGGAGAAGTGTTAGAGAACATTCAGAACAACTTCAACATTCAAATAAAAGAAAAGAACGGGATAATTATAATTGATGGTGAAGGCTGTTCCAATTAAATTTCTTGCAGTACTATTCTGTACGGTTCTTTGGTCGGTTCAACTGATTGCCCAAATAGAAGATAAGCTGGTTACCATTAACGCGCAAGACTATGAGTTGAGCGATGTGCTCTTCGAATTGAGCGATCAAGCCTACTTCGATTTTTCCTACGATGCCAAAAGCATTCCACCCGATTTTAAAGTTTCCCTTAGTGTAAAAGAGCAAAAGCTAGGCATTGTGTTAGACGCACTTTGTTCGAAAGCTGAGCTTACATATAAAGTTGAGGGAGATCAAATCAACTTTTATCCTTTAAAGGACGACCGTCAAATGCGGAGTGGCTGGACTTTAAACGGAACCATTACCAATAAGAGTAGAATGCTTTTGTTGGACTCTGTAATTGTGGAAGATAAATACCTTGGCATCAAAAGCATCACGAATTCATATGGTGAATACGAATTAAAAATTCCGAATCCTGATTATAAAATGGAATTGATTATCCACAAGCAAGGATACATCACTAAAGAAATTGAGGTCAAGATCAACTCAGATTTAATATTAAATATTCAGTTAGAAAAAGAGCCTGTAGTACTTGTAACCATCGAGAAGATTGAAAAACCAGTTGTAGTTAAAGACACCGTGGTTGCGAAAGACACAACTGAAATGTTTATGATAAGACCACCCAGGAAAACGTTTAGAGAAAAACTGTTACAGCCTGTTCATAAAGGCTTCTTGGCGGCCAAATTGCTTTCAAAGAAAATTATTGATCACATAGACGATAGCGTAAATATTTCGGAAATGCCCATAGTACTTACTATTGTGCCTGGAGTTAGCACCAATCCCGATCACAATTCCAGCACCATTATAAACGGGTTTGTCTTCAATTTGTTAATAGGGTATTCGGCAGGGCTCGAAGGGGTTGAGGTTTCTCCTTTTATCAATATCGATAGATTTAATGTAAGAGGAGTTCAGTTGGCTGGTTTAGCAAATATAAATGGAGGAATCACAACAGGAATTCAAGCAGCGGGGTTTTCGAACATGAGCAAGATGAAAGTAGAGGGTGTTCAAGCAGCTGGCTTTAGTAACATTGCTGGGTTTAATGTAAAGGGCGTTCAGGCAAGTGGATTCAGCAATATTGTTAGAGGCTCGCTTTATGGCGTGCAGGGTACTGGGTTTAACAACATCGTTACCAATGGAGGTAAGGGTATTCAAAGTTCTGGTTTTGCAAACACTGTGCATGGCGATTGGGAAGGCATACAAGGAGCAGGCTTTGTAAATGTGGCTACTGGAGAAATTAAAGGTGTGCAGGGAGCTGGTTTTGCCAACTTTGCTAAAGAAGTTATTGGAGTGCAAGGTGCCGGTTTTGCCAACTTTGCCAAAGAAATTAGAGGAGTTCAAGGCGCAGGGTTTCTAAATTACGCCAAGGTTGTTAACGGGGTTCAAATTGGGATGTTCAACTTTTCTGATACAATCGAATCGGGTATAGCGATAGGGTTGTTTAGTTTTTCTAAGAAAGGATTTAGGCGATACAATTTAGCTTATGAATCAACAGGTTTCTATCACTTCAAGTTTAAATCGGGATCAAAAATGTTTTACAACATACTTTCTGTAGGTTACCACCCTGGACCATCTAATGAAAATTGGGCAGTGGGTTACGGAATAGGTTCTAGAATTCGCGATCAAAAAATGTACGTCGACATGGAAGGGATGTTCTATTCATTTAGCTCGGGCAATCCCTTCGACGATGATTTTCAGGGCAGTTTAAATCTAAACTTTGGATACAGCTTCGCGAATAGATTTGCCATTTTTGTAGGCCCATCACTAAATATTCAAGTTAGCAACGGTTCCGAAATCCTTAATTTAACTACCACACCAGAGATCACGTCTGTACTTACCAACCAAGATCATTTCTCAAAATATTGGTTAGGCTTCAACGCTGGTATTGAGTTTTAAATAGATTCCTTCAAAATTCTTAATTCGTTAATCGATGTTCGAAATTTAGCTTGAACACCGAACACCGAACACCGAACACCGAACACCGAATAAGGGAAGTTAAAAAAAACACATCTCAATATAGGGTATTCACAACCACGCGTGTCATAAAGGAAACAATAACTAATAACCATGAAAGAAATAAAATTACTGGCAATTGCAATATTCGGATTAGCCATCTCAAGTTACGCAGGAGAAGAAGTTAAAGAAGCTAAGACCGACACCATGAAAACAAATCAGGTTCAAATTTCTTTTATATACCCACTAGGCACAAATGGAGTAGACGCCATTAACATAGTCGATCAAGTTTCGCTTAATATATTTGCGGGAATCAATGGCGGTGTAGACGGTCTTCAACTAGCTGGTTTTAGCAACATGATAAAAGGCGACGTAAAAGGAATTCAACTAAGCGGATTCTTAAATGCCAACGCTGGCGAAACTACCGGATTTCAAGGAGCCGGTTTCCTAAACGTAAACAGACGAAAAACCACAGGAGTTCAAGCAGCAGGCTTTGCCAATGCAGTGGCAGCAGATGTAAACGGAGCACAATTTGCAGGTTTTCTAAACGCCACCAACGGTAAAGTAAAAGGCCATCAGTTTGCTGGTTTTGTAAACGTGGTAGGCGATTCCATAAAAGGAATTCAAGCTGCAGGTTTTGTTAATATAGCTGTACAGAATGTAAAAGGAATTCAGGCAGCAGGTTTTGCCAACTTAGCTAAAGATGTGGAAGGCGCTCAGCTATCTGGCTTTATTAACGTAGCTAAAAAGCTAAAAGGAGTTCAAATAGGTTTTATCAACTTTGCCGACAGCGTAGAGTCTGGCTTGGCCATTGGCTTTTTGAGCATAGCACGCAACGGCTATTTCGCTTTAGATGTAACAGCTAACGAAACGTACATTGCCAACTTGCAATTTAAAGTTGGTCACGATAGGTTCTATAATATATTCGGACTTAGCGGTACGCCAAACGGAGATCAGTTTGCTTTAGGATACGGTTATGGTGTTGGCACTACATGGACAGCTTACACGAAACTAAAAATGAACCTTGACCTAATGGCCTACGCCGTTACAAACGATAAGTTGTGGAACGATGATGTAAACATGATCAACAAACTTCAACTAGGTGTTGGTTTACCATTGGGTGAAAAAATAATAGTGCACATAGATCCAAGTATCAATGTACAAGTGCAATACAACCAATACGGAGAATTTGATCCATTAGATGATATTTCGCCATACTCTTTTGTTGAGCAAACATCAGACGACGGCAACACCAAAGTAAAACTTTGGGCAGGCGTTAGTGCAGGTATAAGATTTTAACTAATCAACTTATTGGGAGAACGGTCTCTATAGTTTAGCAGGGGCCAGGGTGGAGCCAAGAGCGCGAGAAATCGCGCTCTTCGTCGTTAAAGAAACTTGAGTTTATCAATCTCATTTCTATAATGTAATATCTTCATAAATATTGAAGATTGTAAATGACGAGACGTTTGTTATTGATTGATTATATTGCAGTTACTAAACTCCATTTAGGGGAATGCTAAAAGGAAATCTAATCAAACATAACCAATGAAAAAAAACACAACAATTGTCTTATCGGCCTTAATCTGTTTCGTAATAAACCTGAATGTATTTGAAACCGTTGCAGCTCCTGTAGATCCCAGTATAGCAGAATCTGATGTTGCATACTGTGCAGGTGATGCCGTTGCTACAATTAACGCTATTGATACATATGGAGCAGTCAGTTGGTACACCGATAAGGAACTTACAGAATGGTATGCCAATGGAAACACGTTTACTCCATCTGCATCAAATTCTTACAAATACTTTTTATCTGATGCTGGATTTAATGTAGGTGCGCCTGCCGATAGCATCATGATTGATATTGATTCTGCTCCAACTGGTTTAGCTTCTAGCACATTGGTAAATTGTAATGGCGGATCTAACGGAACAGTAACTGTAGCAGCAACTGGAAATTCGCCTTTTACATATGTTTGGAACACTTTGGCTACCGATGCCAGTTTAACAGGTTTGCCGGCAGGAGGATATACAGTTGCAGTAACTTATTCTTATGTCTGGACAACAAGTAGTTCTACAGTGCCAGCGGCAACCGCCACGCCATCAGGTTTGGCATCTGGTACTTACACAGTGGTAATAGAAGACGACAATGGTTGTACTATTTCTGACGAATACACTTTATCAGATCCACCTGAATTATTGGGTTCATCAACTCCTACTGATGTTTATTGTAACCAATCAAATGGGCAAATTTCTGCAGCCGTCTCTGGCGGAACTGTAGTTGGTGCTTATATGTACATGTGGAGCGATGCAGGCTCTCAAACAGGTGCTACGGTAACTAATATTGGTGCTGGAAGTTATACCGTAATAGTTTCTGACGACAACGGTTGTACGATTTATATAAATAGTGCGATTGCTGATTTAGCTGGAGTAACAGCATCTGCAAGCGCGGTAACCCATCCTTTTGGCCCTCCTCCAACACATACCCAAGGTGAGGTAACCAGCAGTGGAGATATTAATGGCCCATGGACATATATTGGGGATGATGCTTCGTCGCAAACCACACAGAATGCAGTAGGCTTAACAGGTGCACCAGCTCCAGGTGGTACTACGTATTGTGTAACTCTAACCGATAGTGAAGGTTGCGAAGACTTTGCTTGTACTACTTTAATAGGTACGGCAAATATGGTTTTTACAACTTCCGTAACCGATGTTTCGTGCTTTGGGGCAGAAGATGGCGAAGTTTTTATCGATTATGTTTCAGGAGGCAATGGGTTAACAGTCATTTGGGATTACATATGGAGCCCTCCTTTATCAGGAAATACAGGTTCAGTTGGTCTGTCGGCAGGAACTTATACGGTTACAGTTACAGACGAATTTGGTATAACTGTAGTTGAATCCATGACAATAGCAGAACCAGCGGAATTAATAGCCACAACTTTAAGCACGCCAGAATCTATGTCGGGAGCTGGTGATGGAACAGCTACGGTAGCAGCAAGTGGAGGTACAGGTGGAGGAACGTATACTTATCTATGGGATGATGCCAACGCTCAAATGACATCTACGGCAACCAATTTGATGACAGCCACCTATTGTGTAATTGTTACAGATGCAAACGCATGTACAGCCTCAGAATGCCAATTGGTAGACCATACAACTTCAATGAGCGAAATTGCTAAAGGTGATTTAATTAGAGTTTAAAGAAATTCCATCTCAATAAAAGCGAATAGTGGCGTGGTGGAAGTGTATAGCTTAACGGGTCAAAGAGTTTATCAATCTAGTTTGAATTCTGGTAATAACTCCATCCAATTAGATAAAGGAATTTATTTGGTTCGAATCAGAACCGATAAGCAGCAAGCTACCAGGAAGGTATACATAGCAGGTCATTAAATAGGTGCTTGTGCTTAATTATTTATCTTGCAAATCCTTAACTGGATTTTAATTTAGTAGGGAATTATTAATAAACTAAATACTATGAAATCAACCAAAACAACTGGCTTAGCGGCTTTAATCTGTCTCGTAATAAACCTGAATGTATTCGAAACCGTTGCGGCTCCTGTAGATCCTAGCATTGTAGAATCTGATGTTGCATACTGTGCAGGTGATGCCGTTGCTACAATTAACGCTATTGATACATACGGAGCAGTTAGTTGGTACACCGATAAAGAACTTACAGAATGGTATGCCAATGGAAACACGTTTACTCCATCTGCATCAAATTCTTACAAATACTTTTTATCTGATGCTGGATTTAATGGAGGTGCGCCTGCCGATAGCATCATGATTGATATTGATTCTGCTCCATTTGCTAGCCTTGCTAATGTGGCAGCAACTTGTAATGGGAGTTCTGACGGTGTTGCTACTGTAACGCCAAGTGGTGGAGATGGTGCCTATACTTATTTGTGGTCGGATGTTGGTTCTCAAACCAACGCTGCGGCGTCAGGTATGTCAGCCGGAACTTATACGGTTACGATAACCGACGGAAACGGATGTACTGTTTCTGGCACAACAACGTTAACCGATCCAACAGTTTTATCCATAACAACGTCAGGTATAAATCCTTTATGTAATGGAGATAACAATGGTTCTGCAACAGCAGTACCAGCTGGAGGGGCGGGAGTTTATTCCTACTCTTGGGGCGGAGCATTCTCTACTTCCAACGCTGTTAACCCTAGCCTAACAGCAGGTACTTACACTGTTATTGTAGAAGACGACTATATGTGTACAGCATCATCCGAACAGGTTTTGAGTCAGCCAAATTTACTAGTTGCTACCCCAACGGTTACTAATATAACTTGTAATGCAGGTAGTGATGGAGCAATAGATGTGGCAGTTTCAGGGGGAAGCGTTGTTGGGAGTTACCAATATGCTTGGAGTACTTTAGCAACTACCGAAGATTTAACTGGCCTTGCATACGAAGCTGCTGGTCGCACTATAACAGTGTCGGATGATAACAATTGTTTCGTAATAGTAACCAGTACCCCAACAGAACCAGGGGCCATTACTTTCTCAACTACTGAAGTGCAAAGTACTTGTAGTCGAAGCGACGGATTAGTGTTAATTGTAGGTGGTGCTGGCGGTGTAACGGGCGGTACAAGTCCTTATACTTATCTATGGAGCGATTTTGGATCACAAACTTCAGCAACAGCTTCTAACATCCCAGCTGGTACTTATACAGTAACGGTTTCGGATGCTGCAGGATGTACCGTTTCAACTGCTCAAACAGTAACAGATGCAGGTTCTCCAAGTGTTAATATTACTTTTTACACACCAATACTTAATTGTTTTGGCGACAACAACGGAGCTGCCACTGCAGCTTTTTATGGCGGTGTAGCACCTTACACAATTACTTGGACAGGAACTGCAGCAGCTAATAACCCAGTGGCAGGAAATTCAACTATTAATGGCTTATCGTCTGGCATAATTGGCATTACCGTTGAGGATGATAATGGATGTATAAGAACAGAAGCTGCAGTTATTCTTGAACCACAAATTTTAGAGGCTTCCGCAATAGGCTCTACGAATACTCTTTGTGCGGGTAGTTCAGATGGAACCGCATCTTCAGCAGCTATCGGTGGAACAGTAACTGGAGCTTATCAATATTTATGGAGCGATATGGGAAGTCAAACTACAGCTACTGCAACAGGGTTGACAGAAGGTACTTATACAATAACAATAGCCGATGATAATGGATGTCAATCAACAGATCAAATTACAATCACCGACGCGCTAATATTTGTAGTTACCGTAACTACAACTCCTGCGGATGGTGCAAATGGAACTGCTTTAGCGAGTCTTTTTGGTGGAACTTTGGGTTTTACTTACGTATGGGATGTAAGCACTGGGTCTCAGACAACTCAAACCGCAACGGGCTTGATTCCTAGTAATTACTGCGTAACAGCTACGGACGGTAATGGATGTACCGACACAGATTGTGAAGATGTAAGTTCTATTACTGGCATCAATGAAATTGCTAAAGAAGATTTAATTAGAGTTCAAAGAAACTCGATCTCTATAAAAGCTAGCAATGGAGTGGTTGAGGTATACAGTTTAACAGGTCAAAGAGTTCATCGTTCAAGTTTGAATAATGGGAAGAACTCGATTTCGCTTAATCAAGGAATTTACATTGTTAGGGTAACTTCTAAAGGGAAACAATTTAACAAGAAGGTATACATCTCTGGATATTAGTATTCAAATGTTAAGAGAACAAAGAGCGCGATTTATCGCGCTCTTTGTCGTTTATAATGTTTGGTTCCCCAACAACTAAAATGTTAAATAAAAATGTCATGAAACAGCTCCCCCGGACAGGGGATGCTGTCACGCGGTACACGTGACTGAGGGGGTGTTCTAAATGATAATTATTCCTAAATAATCAAAAAGGCTACAATTGATTAATGGAATCTAAAAAGATTATATCGTAACTTTCACTCATGAAATTGACGATTTTTCTAATTCTTTTACTGCCTGTTTTTTTCTTTTCCTGTAATTCTGAAGAACCCAAATCCGAACCAGAAACGAAGACTCAGCAAGCATCTGATTTACCTCAATTTAATTTAGAAATTCCTGAGGAGAGCCAAAATATTCTGGACGACTTTGTGAAAATTGCGATTAAGCAAAAAGTCATTACACAAAATTTAAAGAAATATGTACCTGCCATTGTTCATTTGAATGGGAAAGATATTGAAGCAAAAATCAGACTAAAAGGCGATTGGACCGATCATATAAAAACAGATAAATGGTCATTTAGAATAAAACTGTCTGACGAAAATACATTTCTTGGTAAAAGTGTATTCTCCATTCAAAGCCCACATACACGGAGTTATATAGACGAATGGTTGATGCACGAAATGATGAAAAGGGAAGGGGTATTAACAACCGATTACCAATTTATTAAAGTAGAGATTAATGGTAAAGAAAAAGGAATCTATGCTTTTGAAGAGCACTTTACATTTGATCTATTAACGAGTCAGAACAGGAAGGTAGGACCGATGATGAAAGTATCCGAAGACGGGTATTGGGAAATTACAGCCAAGCAAATTAATTTGAAAGTAGATTATGGGATGCACTATCCAATTTACGAATCGTGCATTATAGAGCCATTTGAAAGCAAGGCAACGTTTAATTCGGAAGAGCTTACAGCAGCTTTCGAATTAGGACAAAGAAAGTTATATGCTTTTAAAAACAATTTAAAACCAGTTGACGAATTGCTAGACATTGAGCTCCTTGCCAAATACTATGCATTAACAGATTTGGGTTGCATTCAACACGGCATTCAAACGAGTAACCAGAGATGGTATTACAATGTTAAAAGCGATAGGTTAGAGCCAATTGCCTACGATTTGGGTGAAAGCAAACGCATGAAACAAAAGAGAAGATTGGCGCTTTTCGGCCTTCACGATCAAGAAGAGGTGATTGCAAAAGCGCAGAATCAAATCATTCCTTATTCGCCATTTAACAACACAGAATTCAAGAAACTTTACTTAACGGCACTCAAACGAATTGGTACAAAAGCTTATTTGGATAGTATGTTTGTAATGCTTGAAAAAGAGATTGGAATTTTTGAAAAAGCTTTAGCGATGGATTTCGATAGAGTGTATTACTACGAAAATGCGAATAGAATGAAGGAGGCAATTCCTGAGTTTGATAGTAAAGAGCAGATTAAAAAAACGTATTACAGCTTTGGCCCATATGCCGATAAAGACACATGCTTGTTTGTAGAACCATTTAATAATGTTTCTATAAGAGCTTATCAATGTGATACAATAGGAAAAATTGCGGTAGAAAATTTTCATTGCAACCCAATCGATATTATTGGTTTCGTTGATGTAAATAAGGAAACTCAGACAATTGAATCGATTAAAATGACGGGTTATTGGGACGACAAAAGTCATGCAATTATTTACGTGCCATACGATGCTAAAAAGCTAATTTACAAAGCAGAAGGGGATACGGTAGAACGTAAGAGTAAAATAATGAAGTGGTCTAATCCTAAGTTTGAGGATTATTGATCTGATTCCAATGCAAAAAAATCAGTGCCTGCCTGAAACGAAACGGGCAGGTCAATTCGAGTGATCCCGCATTTACGCATTCGCGTCAAGCTAAGGAAGAACTAAAATACACTTGGGCTATCTGTAAACCTCAGTTTTGTGGTTAATGCCGCAGGTTTCGGCCTTCAAATAAATTCTATTTAAATCAAAGTGAATGCTTAGTAAGACCGGATAGCTTCGAGCACGCGAGAAGATCATCCGGCCGCACTTGGCGTTCAAGAAGAGAGAAATAGGATTTATTTGGAAGCCTTGATTTTTTGCTTGCTTTTTCATCAAAGAAAAAGTAAGTGGCCGCCCGCTGCTAGGGCAATGCTGATAATTTTACTGTATGATTAACCTGACGCCAATGCCAATGACGACTTTCTGCTAAATCAACAACAACAACAAATACCCCAATACGCTTCCCCCTAAAATAACCCACAGCGCACTAACCTTAGGAAATACAAATGCAACGGCAATACTTAAAGCCATTAACGAAGCACCTTGCCAATCTGTACCAATCTGAAATCCCAGTTTTAAAGTAACGGCAATCATAATACCCACAGCACAACCATTAACGGCATCTAAAAACTTAGAAAGCATGGCAGACTTTTTAAGCAACGGAATAATTTTAACCAACCAACCAACCAAGAAAAAAGAGGGGAGAAACATGCCCAACGAAGCCCACAGCGCGCCTGCAATTCCATTTAGCTGATAGCCAACAAAAGTTGCCGTGGTAAGTATAGGCCCCGGTGTAAACTGCCCCATAGCAATGGCGTCTAACAATTGTGCTTTGGTAAGCCAGCCCAACTTCTCCACCAGTTCGGCATCGATGTATGCAATTAAAACATAGCCACCACCAAACAAAACCATCGCAATTTTTAAGAACGATAAAAAGATAGATGAGCTGGTTAAAGAAAAAGCCAGCGGTTTAGCCAGTAATAAAATGGGTGCAAAAACAGAAGTGAGTTGGTTCCTTTTAAAATAATGGAGGCCGAACATTCCCAATAATCCACCGCCAATAATTAAAGTAAACTCATCGAGTCCGAAAATGGAAAGGCCCATTACAATAGTGCCGAGGGTGGCAAGTTGCCAATTCTTAAAAGCCTTTTTGCCCAATTTATAACAGGCACTCACAATTATGCCGATTACCGCAGGTTTAATTCCGAAGAAAAAAGGAGCAATAGCAGGTACTTCACCATACTCGCCATAAATAATGGCCAACACCAATGTGAAAAAAACAGCAGGAATAATAAACGACATTCCACCTACTAGCAAACCCAACCAACCAGCACGAGCATGTCCGCAGTACATCGTCATTTGCGTAGAATTAGGACCAGGTACCAAATTTGTTGCCCCAACCATATCCAAGAAATGCTGCTGGGTAATCCACTTGCGCTTTTTAACCAACTCTTCCTCCATCATAGCGATGTGTGCTGCTGGTCCGCCAAAAGCAATGCAACCGAGTTTAAGAAAAACCAAAAAAACTTCTTTGAGTTTAACTAAATCCATCGTTAAGAATTAGGCGAAAAATTATGCATTTGTTCCAATAAACCTTCAATGTTTTCGTCAACCAAAAGCAATGCTTGATTGGCATCGGAGAGGAAATTTTTGGCATTCATATTTGTAATCAATCCAATTAAATCGTTGTAAAATCCATTGGTGTTTAAAATCCCGATTGGTTTTTTAACGATTTGTAATTGAGCCCAAGTAAGCATCTCGAACAACTCCTCCATAGTACCAAAGCCTCCGGGTAAGGCGATAACACCATCGCACATTTCGCTCATCTTTAATTTGCGTTCGTGCATGGTTTCCACCACTATTAATTCTGTTAGGTTTTTATGTCCGATTTCTCGTTTGTTTAAAAAACTAGGAATTACACCAAATGCTTTTCCTCCGTTTTCTAACACACCGTTGGCTACAGCTCCCATTAATCCGATGCTTGCACCACCATATACCAATTCAATTTTTT
This sequence comes from Flavobacteriales bacterium, assembly GCA_013214205.1. GTDB lineage: Bacteria > Bacteroidota > Bacteroidia > DT-38 > DT-38 > DT-38. The sequence continues at coordinate 12,280 of JABSPQ010000021.1, read as the reverse complement.
GTTTGGCCAACGCAGCGCCAAGTTGAAAGGCTTGTTCTTCAAATATTTTATCTGTTCCTAAACTCGAACCACAGAAAACGGAAACGCTTTTCATGTTATACTTTCTTTAATCATTTCAATATGAAACTGGTCGTCCATCAAGAATTTTGATTTTCCCAATTAGTGCTTCCATTATTTTACTCAGCTAAAACAATTATTTGCTAAGATGAATAATTGCAAGAAGCGCAAAAGAAACGATCCCACCGTAAACTATCACATAAGGGTATTTCTTCTTTTTATATTCATCTAACATGCGTTGAGATTTATCATCTTTAAAACGATTTTTTCCGCTTAACAACCTTGATGCGTAAATAAAAATTCCCATTGGAATTAAGTCGCCAATAATTCCTCCTATTTGTTCGAACATGTAAGTAAATATTTGTTTGCCTAGCCTGCTAAGCTTGGTGATTAGATTGTAACAAGATAAAGTTAATGTTAAGTAATTAAATCGACTAACATTTGCACAATCTCTTTAATGGCGATTTTGAAAAGAGCAGGAGGGTGGCAGCTACTTAGCAGAGCCAATGTTTTTGATCTTTAAATGTTTTTTGATCTCCAGGTATTTGAATTTTAATTCGATTACTGGCGTTAAGTTTTTAATTGCGTTGGGCAAAGAGCAGCGTTCTATTATTTGTAAATAGTCTGGGTAAAGTGCGAATGATTCTAGGTTAAACGACTCCTCACATTCCGTATAGTTATCCATAGCCCAATCGTAAGCAGACTGTTCAAGTTCACCTTCTTTATTTAATAGCATTTCTTTAAGGTCTTCTTTTTGTTGAAGGTATTGAGCCGTTTTTTGTTTGTACACCTGCTTTTTAAACAAGCCAGTTGTGTCTACTACTTCCGAGATACTTAGCGGTTGGCCTGTTATTGTAGAGTAATTAAAATAGTCTATCCAGTGGGTGCAATATGCTCCACAACCTTCGGCACTTATGTTCAATGATAAAATCCCATCCTTATTATAAGTCACCTCAAAGCCAAGTGAAATGATCTGATCGCCTGCCCATTTAATTAAAGTAGAATCTAAAGGATCGTTTGGAGTTTCGGAGTTTGTAAAACTGTTTTTGAGATTAAAGTTGATAAGCGAATCGATTAAGTTATTACCCGATCTTACAATAGGGAAACTCATTTTGCTGTCTTGCAGATTTCCAAATCTTGAATTTGGAGGAAGCTCAAATGTTTCGAACTTAACAGTTTGGCTAACTGCTTGAAACGCCAATGCTGTAATTAAAAGGGTTAGAAAAAATCTCATTTAAAGTGGTCCAATCCAAATTGATAATTCTAACGCAACGGTTTTATCGTTTAGTATTCTAACATAATCCAAGCTCATTTTAGTAGGCATTTCACCAGCCTCTATAACTATTTCATGTTTATACTTTAAAGGATGGTTGTTGTAAGAGTCGATATAATTGATGAGCAGAAGTTTGGCTTTGTTCAAATCAAATGGCGAATCGGACAAGTCCTCAATCATTGCAAGCCTTTTAGGAATCTCTTTGTACCATCTTTCTACAGATTCATTTTTTTGATCTTGAGGTTTAGTAACTTCAAGGCGAAAGACAAGCGTATAGTACTCGCAGCCACAATTTTTAATAATTAGCTTGTCACCATTCAGCAATAAAACTTGCTCGAACCCTACGTTGTTTCTTAGTTCAAATTTATAATCTGAAAACTTACTGCTCTCAAGTACTGGTTCAGGAACGCTTCTAACACAGTGTTCTTCAAAATCGATAATAGAGTCCGTATCAAAAAAATCATCTTTTTGGCAAAATGCAAAGGCCGAATAAAAACAAAAAATGATGAGTATTGAGATTCTCATTAGCTTTATGTATGCGTTGGTGTTTAATTTAAGCAAATTTCGACATTTACGAAACCAATTAAAAAGGAAATAGAATTCTGATTTTAGGGTGGTTTGTTTTATTTGGGGTATAATTACTTTCAACTCAGGGTCATGAACAAAAAAATAGCAAACAAGTTAAAGGCATATTCAGCCGTTGCAGCGGCATTGGTTACAAGATCTAATGTAGGTGCAAGTGTAGTTTATACCGAGTTAGCTGCTGATTGGACATCCGATACTGTGAAAATTCAAAGTCTGTATATGATGGAAGATAGGTATGGAATTGATTTTAACGGTGATAAAAAAAAGGATATAACAATTTATCGAAACGGGTTAATTGGAGCCAATGATGTTTGGGCTAGCGTTGTAGATTTTAGATGTGAAAATGATTGTGGTATTGCTGGTTCAAATGTTTTTGAGTACCAGGGTTATGCTTGGGAATATTTTTACGGAGAAGCAAGAGTACTCGAAACATCTTACCTCGTTGAAGGCGAGTTTGCACATGTTGTTCATATAGCTGATTATTCATCGAGTGTGTACGACACCTATGGAAAGTGGGGAGGCGTAAATCATCAGTACCTAGGAGTTAAATTTTTAATTGGAGCCGATGTCCATTATGGATGGGTAGAATTAAGTGTTGGTACGGCAGCTAGTTTTCTAACAGTGCATTCATATGCTTACGAAACAGAGCCCAATACCCCGATAAAAATTAATCCACCTAACCCACCTGCATTTATAAGTAAAACTAGTTCTACCACACCAACTTGCTTAGAAGACGCCGACGGAACTGCCACTGTTGATGTAACAAAGGGGAGCGAACCATATAGCTATTCATGGAATACAACCTCAGTTCAAACAACAAAAACTGCCACAGGTCTTGTTTCTGGTAATTATGTAGTTACGGTTACAGATAACGCTGGCAGTTCGGAAGTGACCAACGTGATTATTAAGGAACCCAACTTTGTGTATCATCAATTTGAGGGTATTTGCGAAGGAACTTATTTGATTTTTGCGGGGAAAGAGTATCGGGAACCTGGATATTTTGTGGATACAATTGTTACTGGTTGGGGGTGTGATTATATTTTTAAGTTGGATTTAGAAGTTCATAATGATACATCTATAAGCACCTATTATATAGATGAAGGGGAGCATATAAACTATTACGGTAACTTAATAGAAACGGAAGGGATTCATTATATAAATATTACCGATATAACGGGTAAGCAATCCACGTGTCGTACCGATAGCATTAGCGGAATAGAAATTATTTATAACGAAGTAATTCCAGAGGAGCCATTGTGGGCAGCCAATGTTTTTAATCCCAATAGCTCCGGCGAGCTCAATCAAAAGTTTTGTGTAAGAGGATATAATATCAACGAAATTTCGATAACTGTTTTTAACCGTTGGGGAGAAAAAGTATTTTGAGACCAATGATATTTCGGAGGGCTGGGATGGCACACTAAATGGCAAAGAACTACCAATTGGTGTTTACGTGTATTATGTGTTGGCAATTGACGAAGCTGGCGAGCAGAACGAATTGAAAGGAGATGTTACTCTACTGAGGTAATGGATATGTGGATAAAAACAATGGCAACAACTCAAAATAAATACTGCTTAAAATCGACACTAGCAATGCTGGCGGTTTTACTTTTTCAAGTATCTGAATTGAAGGCTCAAGATCTTCAGTTTTCTCAATTTAACAATTCTAAAGTTTTGTTAAATCCGTCGGAAATCGGTGCCATTGATGGTAAAATGCGATTGACCACCAATTATAAAAATCAATGGGGAAGTATCTCTGCTCCATTTAGAACACTTGCGTTTTCTTTTGATACAAGGTTGTCTAAGGGCAAAAATGAAACTGGTTTTTTAGGGATTGGTATATCTGTGTTAAGCGATAAAGCGGGTTCGTCTCAACTGGGTTCAAATCAAATGAATCTTTCTTTGGCCTATCATTTAAAGGTTTCCGAGCGTAATTATTTGTCGGCCGGGTTAATTGGTGGGTTTGTTCAGCACAGCCTCGATTACACCAACCTGCAATGGAACAGCCAGTATGACAGAGGTGCTTACAACGCTGATTTGCCTACGAACGAATTGGAGTTTTCTGAAAATCAAATGTATGCTGATTTAGGGGTTGGGCTAAATTGGACGCACACCAGCGAGGATGTTTTTTCTACTAGCACAAAAGATTTTAAGGTGAATGTGGGTTTGGCTGTTTTTCATGTAAACCGTCCGAATAACACATTCTATTCTTTTAACGACAACAAGTTGCCAATGAGAATGGTGCTCCATGCAAGTTCTCAAATTAGCATTGTCAATGGTGATTTTGCTTTGGTGCCAACTGTGTTATTTGTTAAGCAAGCTAGTTCTACAAACGCTACTGCAGGTTTGTTTCTTAGAAAACCTTTAAAGGGAGGAATCGGAAACGACGAGTCGGCAATTTCAATTGGAGCGTTGTATCAGGTAGGGGATGCGTTTATCCCATACTGGCAATTAGAAATCTTCAATTTTACTCTAGGTGTCAGCTACGACATCAATAATTCTGATTTATCACGTGCCTCATCTGCAAAAGGTGGAATAGAAATTTCTTTGAGCTGGACAGCGAAGTGAGGAGAGAGGAGAGTGTGTGAGTTTGGAGTAGGAGGAATTTACAATGAACTAATTTAAGTCTTACGACTATTTCTCCAAACCCAATTTATCCGATTGCTTCCCTGGGTAGCAAAATATCATAGTTTCGATTGTGCCTGTTGTAAAAGCCCATTAATAATTAAAGAACTCACAAAATTGCGTGATCTTTATTATTTTTTCCGAATGGAGGTCGACAAGCATTTTAATGATATTTTAACCCTTATTCAGAGAGCAAAACAGAAACCTATTGCATCAGTTAATACTGAATTGATTGAGTTATATTGGAACGTAGGTAAGCAAATCAGTGAAAGGACCAAAGAAGGTAGTTGGGGGAAAAGTGTTGTTGCTTCACTGTCTAATTTTATTTTGGAGCAAGATGTAACAATTAAGGGGTTTTCCTCCCAAAATTTATGGAGAATGCGTCAGTTTTATGAGGCATACATATTCAATAATATTCTCTCAGCACTGACGAGAGAATTAAGCTGGACCAATAATTTACTTATCATTTCTAAAAGTAAATCAGAGACGGAGCAAGAATTCTATCTGAAACTTTCAATTAGGGAAAAGTATAGTTCGCGTGAAATAGAGAGACAAATTGACAGCGGTATTTACGAGAGAGCGATGTTGTCGGGATCAAAACTCTCAGCACCGCTGAGAGAAATACATCCTAAAGCCGATCAGGTGTTTAAGGACAATTATGTACTAGACTTTTTATCGTTGTCGAAGCCGTTTGAAGAAAAAGACTTGAGGAATGGCATAGTATCTCACTTGAAAGAATTCGTCCTTGAATTTGGTAAGGATTTTACGTTTGTCGGGCAAGAATACAGGGTTCAAGTGGGCAGTAAGGATTTTTATGTTGATCTTTTGTTTTATCACCGAGAATTACAATGCTTGGTTGCATTCGATTTAAAAATTACAGACTTCAAGCCCGAATACTTGGGTAAAATGGAATTTTATTTAGAAGCATTAGACAGAGATGTGAAAAAAGATTATGAGAAGCCAAGTGTTGGGATAGTACTTTGTAAAAGTAAAGATGAACAAGTAGTTGAATATGCTTTGAGTAGGAGTATGTCGCCTACCATGGTGTCACAATATGAAACAAAGTTAATTGATAAAAAAACATTAGAATCTAAGTTGCAAGAGTTCTTTATAATCGAAGAAAATAAAGAACGAAACCAAGATAAAGCTTAAGTTGAAAGAAATAATTTCAGATATAAATTATCAAGAAAACTCATTGCAAGTTCGCTAAGTTTAAGTCCTAAACCCTATTTCTATAGATCCAATTTGTCCGATTGCTTTCCTGAGTAGCAAAACATCATAGTTCCGATTGTTCCTGTTGTAAAAGCCCACATGGCCAAGTAGCCATAGCCGCTGTAAGATGCAATTAAAGTGGCTATAAAAGGGCCTGGAGAAGAGGCTAAATTCCAAAATGCGTTTCCTGCCACTGCCCATCTCCCTTGTTTGTCGAGCGATGCCAAAGTGCCCATTATATATGGTATAGAAAAGCTGTAACAGATATTCCACGAAATAAGTAGAGGTTGATAAAAATCGGGATTGCTATTAAGCACGAAAAGCGCACTAAACGAAACTTATCCGCCTAACCCCACCATCAACGGCCAAAACCTGCCAAAACGAGTTCCTTGCCACGTGGCAATAAGTCCGCCCGAGATTCCAATTAACAACGAAGTAGAAATAGTGTCGCCTCTTTCATCTTGATCTAATCCAACGTCATTACCCACTTTGTCCATGTAAATGTATACGGCAATTTGTCCTAATTCGTAAACAAAAATGTCTATTAAAGCCAAAATCCCGAGAAGTCGGTATGGGGCATCAGCCAAAAAATGAATAAAATTGGACGAGGCTGTTTTTACGCTTTTAGAAGTCAATAAAAAATAATAAGTAGGAACAATACATATAGCGTAAGCCATCATACCAAGATAAGTACTTGTAGTACCGAAAGTGCTAAGGCCAATGGGAATAATGCGGTGGCCAATTACAAATACAAGCAGATAAAGAATGCCCGCAATTGCAAAAATTCGTTCTGGGCTTTTGGCCCCTGATGCCGCAGCAGTACCAGAACTAGAAATTAATCCACCTCCAAGAGCAACAATAATTCTACTTGCCATAATCAAGTCGTAACTGCCTGCAAAAGAAGAGTCTATGTTTTATGCAACAAGGAGTATAGTGCCTAGTAAGGCCAATTTGAAGTGCGAATATTTTGCTATCGCTAATGTTGAGATGAGCAACGACAAGAAGTAAAAGGAATTTTCGACCGAGTAAAGCCAGCCAATTTCGGGCTCAGTTGCATCGTATAGTTCCATTAGCGGAATTAGGAGCTGTGGCTGCGAACAGCATTCCCCATACACCAACCGATCAACAAGCCATAACGGCAATTGAGAGCGTGGCAATGGATATAAATTCTGATCGCTGTTGGGACATTTATATACTTGTTTCGAGACTGGCTTATTTGTTTCCGCTTATTGTAAAGGTAGGGATTAGTCAGAAATGAGTTTTGAGCAAGAGAAAGAGCGAGTAATCCTCCTACGCCAAGGCTACGGAGGACGAAGGGTTTTAAGAATGGGAAAGAACAAGAAGCAGAGAGAAAGCAAGAGTTTGAGCAGGAGTTTTGAGGAAGAAAACTTACTCCTCTAAACCCAATTGGTCTGATTTCCTTGCTGTGTAGCAGAACATGGTCATGCCAATGGCTCCGCAAGTTAAAACCCAAATGGCTAACGGATTATATCCACCGTGTACAACAATTAAAGTTGCAATAATTGGTCCTGGTGTAGAAGCAAAATTCCAAAATGCATCGCCAGCAACAGCCCATCTGCCGTGCTTATCTAAAGAAGCCAATGTGCTCATTAAATAAGGCATCAGCAGACTATATGATATGTCCCAGGCCGCCATGAGATAGAAGTAATAATCTTTATTATCAATAATTGTAAACATAGCACTTGCAATAATATTAACGGTAAGCCCAGCCATCAACGGTTTAAATCTGCCATATTTATTTCCCATCCACGTCGCCAACAAACCTCCTAATAACCCAAACACAGTAGCTTTAAATTGAGTCATGCCTCTTTCATCGGCCTCGATACCTGCATTGTCTCCCAGTTTATCCATGTAGGTAAAAACTGCATTTTGTCCGAGTTCGTAAATAAATAAGCCTGCCATGGCCAAAATAGCAAGTAGCCTATAGGGGGCAGCTTTAAGGCTTTTAAAGAAATCAGGTTCGTCGTTTTCTCCTTTTATAGGTGGCTGTAGCAAGAAAAAGGCAGGAATAACCAATGTTGAATAAGCGGCTGTGCATAAATAGATTCCTTTGATTCCGAAGTTGGATAGTATAGCTTGAAAGACGGCATGGGAAGCCGCAAAAATTAATAGATAAACAACGCCCGACATAGCAAAGGCTCTTTCGGGGTCTTTTGCAGCCGAGGCTGTGGCGGTTCCTGCAGCCGAAATTAATCCCGCTCCAATAGATACAATAACTCTGTAAAACATTAGTGCTGTAAGGTCTCCTGCATAAGCAGAAGCAACGTTTCCCATAACCAATAAAACAGAACCCATTAAGGCTAGTTGAGTCCTGGAATATTTAGAAACAGGAATTGTGGAAAGCAGTATGGAAAGGAAGTAAAATACGTTTTCCACTGTGTAGAGCAAGCCAATATCGGGATCCGTCGCATTGAATTTCTCCATTAAAGGAATTAACAATTGCGGTTGATTGTATAGCCCAAACAGCCCAACACTATAGGTGGCGGTGATAGCAATTGCAACTGGGATAATGGACTTGATGTTAGCGAGTTGGTTACTCATGTGCTAATGTAATTATTTGTGGACTTTATATATTGAAAAGAAATAATTATCTGAGAGAAAGGAATTATAATCTTTTTATTCCTCGAAATGGGCTTTCAAATTCTTTATATATTGAAATGACAGTAGTTTTGAATTTATTTTTTCCAGAACGATCTGCTTAACAAAATAAGAACCGTAAATATTTCCAATCGCCCAATTACCATCAAAATCGACAACACCCATTTACCAACTAAAGGAATATCGGCAAAAGTATTCATCGGGCCCACAGATCCAATTCCAGGTCCGATGTTGCCAAGGCTAGATGCCACTGCACCAACAGCAGATAGAATGTCGAGGCCAACCATGGTCATAATAAGCGTGCTAACCACAAAAATGGTAAAGTAATAAATGGCGAAAGCAACAACGGCTAAAATGATTTTTTCGGGGATAGATTGATTGTTAAGCCTAACAGGAATAACCGCGTTGGGGTGTACCATCCTTTTAAGTTCGAGAAATGTGTTCTTAAATAAAATCATGATTCTTACCACTTTAATTCCACCAGCAGTAGAACCCGAGCAGCCTCCAACAAACATCAGCAGCAAAAAGAGAAAAGTAAGTCCATATGTGCCAGCAGTGTAATCGAATGTTACATAACCAGTAGTTGTAATGATGGAAACCACCATAAACAAGCCATTTCTAAACGACTCTTCAAACCCAAATGCGCCAGAGATATAAATGGTTGCCGCAACCGCCAAACCAGTTAGAATAGAGCCGAAAGCATACATCTTTAATTCGTCGTTGCCCAAAAGCTTTTTGAACTTACCGCTAAGTAAAAAGTAATGAAGAGAAAAACTGATTCCTGCTAAAAACATAAAAGCAGTAATGATGTATTGAATCACAGGCCCAAAAGAGGCAATGCTGTCGTTTTGAGTAGAGAAACCACCAGTTGCCATGGTTGTCATAGCGTGGCAAACAGCATCAAATGGCGACATACCAGCTATCCAAAGTAAAAGCATTTCTAAGCCGGTTAGCAATACATAAACGCCCCACAATCGTTTGGCCATTTCTTTAACTCTAGGGTGTATTTTGTCTGGTGAAAGACCGGGCACTTCTGCTACAAAAAGCTGCATTCCGCCAATTCCCAATAGTGGAAGAATAGCCAAAGAGAGTAATATAATTCCCATTCCGCCAACCCATTGCGTCATGCTGCGCCAAAAAAGAATTCCTTTTGGAATTACACTCAAATCGGTAAAAATAGTAGAGCCTGTTGTGGTTAATCCTGAAACCGATTCGAAAAAGGCATCTGTTAAACTTGTGGTAACACCGCTAAACAGAAAGGGGAGGGCTCCAAAAACACCCATGGCGAACCAGCAAAGTGTAACAATAATGTATCCTTCGCGCTTGGTAATTTCTGAGGATGAATTTCGAGTGAAAAACCAAAGTAACAATCCTGTAATACAAGTTACGCCCGATGAGGCTAGAATGGCTTTAACGCTAGAACAGTTGTAGAATATGGAAACAGAAAGGGTGGTGAGCATCAATACCCCGTAAATAACCAACAAGAGACCCAGTATGTTGCCGATTAGTCTAAAGTTGAACATGGCCTACTTTACTTGAAAAGTTTTTCGACATTGTAAATGGCCTCTGGTAAAGAAAACACAACCACCTCGTCGTTTGCCCGAAAAGTTACTGTGCTGTTTACAGTAAATCCTTTCTCGCCTCTTATCATACCGCCAATTACAGCACCTCTGGGGAAGTCTATTTCTTTAACTGATTTGTCGGCTATTTTAGAGTCGGCCTTAACCACATACTCCAATACTTCTGCATTTACGCCCGGCAAAGTCATGGTTTCCTTTAATTCACCTTCTCTAATAAACTTCGAAATAAAACTGGCTGCTGCTAATTTCTTGTTGATTAGCGTGTCTACACCCATGTTTTGCGATAAATTGATGTAGTCGATGTTGTCTACAAGTGCAATTGTTTCGTTAACACCATGGTTTTTAGCAACCAACGATGAAATGATGTTTGTTTCTGAATCGCCAGAAACAGCGATGAAAGCATCCATATCCTTAATGCCTTCCTCCTCTAAAAAGTCAACATCTCTGCCATCGCCATTTAAAATTAAAGTACGGTTTAAGTCGTTGGCCAAGTCGAAACACTTTAGTCTGTCCTTCTCAATTAACTTAATGTCGTATTGCCTTTCCAACTTGCTACAAGCCAGTTCTCCAATTTTAGAACCGCCCAACACCATTATTTTTTTTATCTCAATCTTTTTCTTACCACTCAAATAGCGCAGAATGTCAATTTCTTCGGGAGGGGTAATGATGTAAAGATGGTCGTTTTTCTCTAAAATAGTATCTCCTCTTGGTATAATTGTTTCCTTGTTTCTATGAATGGCCACCAAAGTAAAATTAACTTGGTCTACCATGCCGGTAATATCTACAAGAGATTTGCCCACCGCTGGAGCATCCTCTCCTAAAACCGCTCCAATTAATGATAGTTTGCCACCAGAAAATTCGTGTACATTAGAAAGTCCGCTTCTATTTAAAAGTTGAATAATCTCTTCAACAACCAATTCGGCGGGGTAAACCAAATGGTCAATCCCCAGTTTTTCGAAGTCGATAAGTGTGTTTCCGTCTTGGTAACCTGCATTATTTATCCGAGCAATGGTACGTTTTGCGCCCAATTGCTTGCCCAGCGCGCAAGTTGTAATGTTGGTTTCTTCTAAAGAAGTTACTGCAATTAATAAATCTGCCTTGTTGGCATTGGAGTCTTGCAAAACATTTATTCGATTGGAGTTTCCTCTAACAGTTAATACATCAAGCTGAGTGCTTGCCTGTTCCAAAAGTTTTTTGTCCCTATCAATCACCGTAATGTTGTGATTTTCCTTGGCCAACATCTTAGCTAAATGAAACCCTACCTGTCCTGCTCCCGCAATTATTATTCGCATCTATCAATCTGTTGTAAAAATAGCTTGGCAAAAGTATTTATTATAACCGTTGATATGCACGCTTCTCGGATAGTTTTCAACTATTTTCAACGTTTTTTTTCACAATTATAATTAGGTAGGTATATTTTGATAATTTAGAAGCAGGTCTACAAACCTTGTTTTGAGGTTTAAAGTTCAATTACAATTGTGATTGAATAACTATAGAAGCTAATGGGAACACTTCGGTTTTTACTTGCAATATCGGTGTTGTTAACGCATGCGCACAGTAAAATTTCGGATTTGGGTTTTTAGGCGGACAAGTTGCTGTGCAGTCGTTTTTTATTATCTCAGGGTTTTACATGGCGCTCATTTTAAATGAGAAGTATGTGAGCAAGCTGGCAAGTTATCGGTTGTTTATTACCAATAGGTTCCTGCGAATCTTTCCCGCATATTGGTTTGTGCTTTTGCCGTTGTTGTTTATGGCTTTTGATGGAAAAACTGATTGGGGCATGATGGAGGCTTACGATTTACATTCCGATTCCTTGAACTCAGGCGGTTTTGTATTTATAGTGCTTTCTCAAATTGTTCTCTTCTTTCAGGAAACCGTATTGTTTATAGGGATTGAGCCAAACACAGGAGCATTGTTTTTTACATCCGATTTTACAAATTCGAACCCACAGCTACATCGGTTTTTATTAATGCCACAAGCTTGGTCGCTAGAGGTAGAGCTGTCATTTTATTTAATCGCTCCGTTTATTTTATGGAAATCGATTAAAGTAATAGTTGGTTTAATTATCGTGTCGGTAGCACTCCGGCTGTTTATTTATAGCCTCGGTTTAAATCAGGATCCATGGTCTTACCGCTTTTTTTCGACAGAATTATTGTTCTTTTTATTGGGTGCTGTTGCATGTCAGATTTACTTATTAACTCATGTTACGCAGTTATAAATGATAAATTTACATATGGATGTTGAAAACTTATTGCAGATTTATCAGGAGGGCTTAATGGCCAGTTCTTTTCAGGTAACGTGTACAGGGTTATCAGATATTACAGACAATGTA
>JABSPQ010000208.1 GCA_013214205.1 Flavobacteriales bacterium | reverse complement strand
AGTCGGTTGATTCGTACAATGCGTTCTTCAAAACTTGCAGGAATTGTCTTTCTGGTTAGGTATTTAAGTTTAGACTTAAACTCGGATCACATCAAAAACTTAGGGAGTAATATTGAAAATGTTACTTTTAGGTTTTTGATGTGATCCAAAAAGTACTTCAATGAGCTTGACTATTTTCTAACTCGAATATTGATACCCACAAAACTCATATTGTCGGTTCTAACAACTAATTTTAGTATCGTTAACAATTACAAACCAAATTTAAACCACGCTTAAATAGCTTCTATTCGCTCCATATTTTAAGTAAATTGGAGGTTATTAGACGAACTGGCGTTAGGTTCAATTCCCATTTTTAGGAAAACGAAAATAATTATTTATAGCTACCGTTTTGAGTAGGAATTTGAAGGTGTATTTACAGAATATCACCAAACGATACCTTGTTGTTTTCCATAACTTTATTTAAACAAAGAAACCTTTCTGGTAAACGTGCCCCCTTCGGTTATTACCCTCACCAAATAAATTCCTGCCGGATTACCATCTAAATTAATTTGAGATTTCGATGTAGTAATAATCAACTCCCCTTGTACATTCCAAATTTCTACATTTTCAATTTTAGAATTTGCTTGTACAGATAAACTCCCTGACGTTGAGTTTGGATAAACAGAAATTTGAATTGAATTAGATTCGATTGCTTCAACAGATGTTAATAGGTCTTCCTCAAAAGGTGTTCCCCATATGGTACTTCCTTTTTCGTAATAAACCAATACGTTGCTAGAGCTCCAGTCAAAATCTGAAGCGATGTCATTATAAAGTCCAAGGCCTTCGGCATAAACAGGAACGTCGTAAATACTAAGACTACCAATGGGTTTACTAACGCATTCATTATTACCTCCATTATAATAATAATCGAAATGAGTTTTATAAGCTATACCCCTAGTGTAATCCGTTTCAGCATAAGAACCATATCTATTTACATTATTGGATGCAGCATTAAGACCTACTTTATTAGAAACTATGTATGTTTCTGTAATAGTATCGAGTATATAAACTGTATCGTTTGAGCAATAGAGAGATTTAACTTCAAAGCTTTTTAACTCTACCGAATAAACCATGGTATCTAAGTTTGCAGAAACGGTTTTATCGAGTATTGTTCTCTCAATATATTTCACATAGCCGTCGCAACTCATTGGGCTATAAGAAACTTCATGTTGAAACAAATCACCCACATCAAAATTATAGATATCAGCAGCAGTTATGGGATACTCTCCCATATTGGGGTTTGTAATTCCACTTAACAACAAGCTATTAGAACTTGAAGGTTTAGGAAAGTGATAAATATCATACGACACCACTAAGCCATAGTTTTTAGACAAGTAAAAAGATTCGTTGTTAAAATAGTGCGCTAGCGGATTGTCTTCATTATCGAATGTTTTAAGTTGAATCACTTTAACGCTATCTGTTACACCTAAAACACTGTACTCTATTCCCGAAATAACAGAAGCTAAAATATAATCTCCATTGTCCCATTCATACATTTTCCAAGAAGCATCAACTCCTAAAAAAGGGCTGAAAAATATGGAATCATTGGCGCCATTAAAAAGTACCGTTGTTCCATCTGCTTTAACAATTGCTTTACTTCCCAAAACTCCATCTGCTATACAGTACTCAGAATATTCATCTGTAGATCCTCTTTTCATACTTGAGAAATAATGATATTCATCTGCTCCTATTGTTACCGAGCTGTCTATCCCTACTCCTACAATACCACTTAAATAGCTAGAGGTATAACTACCATCATAATTGGCGAGATCTAATTGGCCATAATAGCTGTATGATTTTGATGCATCTATTATAGAATAATTTTGAGCGGTGCCTATGTTTGTTATCGCTATATAAATGAGGCAAGTAAGGAGTAGTTTTTTCATGTGCTTTTGGTTTGATCTAATTTACTAATTTATATTTTATACTATTAGTACACCTGTCGTGTAGACATAGGTTAATTTATTACTTGAATTTTAGAAACGTTAGCACATTAAAACATGAAACACCTAATAAAACTGGTTTTTCATCCACTCCGAGATCATTGATTTATTCATAAAAAAGGGTAGTTCGTTACCTCCTTTTACATTTGATAATTTTCATTTTCACAATCCGAATATCCATTGGATTGTTTAACTTTAAATAGCGCGCAGTTTTTAATTTTAGCAGTCATTGTATGATGAATTTCGAAACATTAAAGCAATATTTAAATCTAGCGAAGGAACTTTCCTTCGATGGTGTGCGCGATTTCATTAAATCAGGAAAGAGTCAAACATTTGCTCCTGGTGAGTACCTCATAGAAGAAGGCTCAACGAATAAAGATTTATTCTTCATGCAAAAAGGTATAGTTAGATCGCATATTACAAACGAAAAGGGAATTGAAATAACAATGAATTTATGGTGGGAGGAAGATATTGTTACCAATGCAGATATTCATTTACATAATACACCATCGCGCTATTGCTACGTGGCAATAGAAACTACCAAAACAATTTCTATCGACAGTGATATTTTGGAGGAAATTATATCTCAGAACAATCCATTAAAAGGGCACCAAAAAGAATTTTTTCTTTATCAATTAAAAGAGCAAAGTGAACGAATTGAGTCTTTTATATTAATGACACCTGAAGAAAGATATATTGATTTTATTGAATCGTATCCAGAAATAATCAATAGAGTAAAGGATAAATACATAGCCAATATTCTAGGCATTACACCCGAGTCGCTCAGCAGAATCAGAAAACGAATTACTTCCCGCAATAGGTAATTAATAGTAAAAACATTATTGCAAAGTAATACCTAGCCAGCAACTAAAAAAGCTAGTTCGTCTTCACCAACTTACCATGATGTTTCACCCCATCTACATTCATAGAATAAATGTAAACCCCGTTAGATACAGAAGCCCCATTATCGTTTGTGCCAGACCAAATTACATTTTGGTTGCCTGCAGACTGATTAGCATTTAACAACTTCTTAATTAATCTGCCATTCAAATCGTAGATATACAATAGCACATTAGCCCGTGATACTAATTGATATTCGATACTTACACTGTTTTTAAATGGGTTAGGACGGGTAGTAATGCTCAATTTTGTTTCCTTCTCATCAATGGTAAGCACATCATCGAAGTACGTAGAATCTAATATTACGAACTCATCACCAACTTCATATTCCATATAACCAAAATAAACCAAGAACATTTCGTCGGATGTATTTAGTCCTGGTATAACTATCTGTGTTGTTGTATTATCAAACATCCCTTCTGCTTTTAATTTAGTGCCAGACGGAATTTTTATTAGTTTTTTGAACTCATATCCTCCTTGCCATTCAAAATCCCAATCCGGAATATTTATAAATGGAATGGTGTCGCCTTCCTCAGTAATTCCATAGCTTTTAATTTCCTTTCCTAGTTTATGCATGTGCGGCCCAACTCCGATTAAAGAATAATCAGCCTTCACGTTATAGGATGCCTTTACTATTTTTTCAGCATTAGGAAGTAAAAAAAATGACCAATTTTCTAATAAAGGTTGGTTGTAAACCTGCCTTACATCGGTAACTGAATCATCGTAAAAGAAAAAGTTAACCCTTGTACTGTCAAGTTCATCCAATGATCCCTCTGGATAGTGAATAGAAAGAATTATGTCTGCTCCAGATGGAATGGGAAACCCTGATTTAAAGTTATCTGTTATTGGAAACTCTACAGGAGTTGATCCAGGAACAAAGGCACCAATTAACATTGTGGTTGGTGGGTTAACACAGTCACCTCCAACAGTATCTGTTGAGGAAGACCCGGCCTCATCTGCATAAACAAATACGTGGTGTACAATTTCAGGATTGCCCGGTATAATTTCCATCGCTCTAATTATTTTATCTGATGTTAGTCCACTTGGAATTACAAAGCAAACATAATCGTCACTTCCTGATGTCGCATTACTTTTGTAATCTGGTATTCTCACCGACAAGTCGGGGGTACCTGACAATATAGCACCTGAGTTAAATACAGGTGGCGGAGGTGCTGTGGTTGGGTCTCCCTCTGCAGTACCTTCATCTATCCAATCAACAATATCACTTAATTCTTGAGGAGTTAAAACACGTTCGTGCCTAAACCTGGTATAGGATGTATCCACTGGCCAAGGTGGCATATTACCAGCTTCTATTTCATATTTTATTGATCCGCTATTAGCAACTGTTGTCGTATAATCAAGTACAGAAAATGGTCCAGCTCCATTTGGGTTGTGACATGCAGCACATTTAGAATAAAAAATTTCTGCGACATCATCGCTCCAAGTTTTTTGAGCTGATAATTGAAATGATAACATGGTACATATAGCAGTTGAGATTAATAGGTTAATATTCATTTTGATGGGTTTATCGGGTTAAATATCTAAGAGCTAAAGTAATAGTTGATCCAACTGACTACAGTTAACTTATGTTAATTAATCGTCAAATTATGAATTATTTTCATTTATAAACACGATAATTTTAAATTATTACAATATAGTCGCGATATCCTACACATATCTCACAAAAAGATCGTGTTAGAAGTTTGGATTTGCAATTCGAACTCTTATTAACTGTTAATAAGAGTTTATTGGTTAATAATTGAATAGACTTACTTTAACATTTCAATTTTACACTATTAAAACAGGAAATTGAAGTATGGTCAAAAAAAGGGTTTTACCATTGCCACACATCACATTTTTCATGATCAACTATGGCCTTCCTAAATATCGTTTAGTATCTTAACAAATAAATTGAATGAAAATAGATTTAACAAATAAAAACATACTTGTTACCGGTGCTAGTCGCGGAATAGGCGCTGGCATTGCTAAAGCATTAGCGGAATCGGGAGCCCAAATTGCGGTACAGTACAACAGCAATGAAACGGCCGCACAAGAGTTGGCGCAGCAGATAGGTAATGATTCCAAAATATTTAAAACGAACTTAAAAAATGCAACGGAGTGCGAACAGCTCTTCGATAACGTTGTAAACGAATTCGGTTATGTAGATGCCATTGTAAACAATGCTGGAATTGCTATCTCATCGCCATTTAGTAACGAGAATTGGACGGCAGAATGGGATGAAACATTGGCTGTGAACCTGAGGGCGGTTGCTATTCTTTGTAAAAAAGCCATAGAACATTTTAAAACCAGAACAGCTGGAAGGATAATAAATATCTCATCGCGTTCTGCATACAGAGGCGAAGGCGAAGAATACCTGGCATATGCTGCTGCTAAAGCTGGCGTGGTTACGCTAAGTAAGTCAATCGCAAAAACCTATGGTAAGGATGGCATCACCTGCTTTGTAATTGCACCGGGATGGGTTAAAACCGACATGGCACAAGCATACATCGACGAAATTGGTGAAGCTTCGATTATAAAAGATTTATCCCTTAACAGAATTACTGAGCCCAAAGACATTGGCCCGATTGTTACTTTGCTGGCAAGCGGATTAGCAGATCATGCAACTGGTACTACAATAGACATCAATGCCGGAAGCTATGTGCATTAACAATGCAATCGGAAAGAACTTCAACCCGACATGTGCGTTTATAATAGATTTTAAGATATAATGGGAATGCCCGATATGTTAATTTTATAACCAATTAGAAAAATAAAGATATCTTCACTTTGCAAGTAGAAATAAAAAATCCAAGAATTAAATGTTACAAATGCATGAGACCTTCAAGCACATGCATTTGTAAGCACATTAGTCCTTTCCATACTAAAACTCGTTTTATTATTCTTATGCACCCGAAAGAGTACAGAAAAGAAAAAAACGGAACGGGACGTATGACTAAGCTTCAACTTGAAAATTCGGAAATTATAGTTGGTGTCGATTTTACCAATAATAATCGTGTAAATGAAATACTGATTAACGAAAAAAATTCTTCTTTTTTACTTTATCCGGGAAAAGATAATTTCAACTTATCGGTAAAGAAAAGTTCAGAAATAAATTCATTTATGGGTAATAGTCCACACATCTTCATTCTGGATGGCACATGGCCCTGCGCCCGTAAAATGCTTACACTAAGTAAGAACTTGCAAAAACTAAAAAGAGTGAGTTTTGATAATAAAATCAAATCAAAATTTATTATCAAGCAGCAGCCAGAATCTCTTTGTCTTAGTACTATTGAGTCAGTCTATACTGTCATAAATTTACTTAAGGAAGGAGACTTAGAACAATGCGATACGAAGGGCTTCCTTATTCCTTTTGAAAAAATGATTGAGTATCAACTCGAATCTATTCTAAACCCAAATAATAAAAACTATCGTTCAGCTACAAACAGAGAGATTATTACTAAGAACAGGTATAAGAAAAAATCGGAAAGAAATATTATTCTTGAAACAGAAAGTTAGAAAACCTAAAGAATCCACGATAGCCATCGGGAGCTCCAATCTTCTTACATTTAGCTGCGCGATTACTCGGCACCTAGTAGGTCAGTCAGTTGGATCCCGTAGGTACGGAACCACGATACTTTAGGTACTGTGTGAAAAAACAAGTATTTTTATAAGAACTTTAGGAAGTTGCAAACTTCGGTTTGCGATTATCCCGCGCCGCAGAGATTTTAATCTTTGCGGCTTTCTTTTGCTCGTAATTTGCATCATAGTCTGCGTT
>JABSPQ010000207.1 GCA_013214205.1 Flavobacteriales bacterium | reverse complement strand
TGAGTACAATTAACATCATTAGAAACAAACTCATTCACAGGGTTTTTGCTGTAGTAAAAAGAGGAACGCCCTACGTAATTATGGCGAAACATGCAGCTTGAAATATTTCTTAAAAGTCCTTGTTTCTATCTTAGAATTCGCCTTTAGATTAGCAAAGTAAATAATTAGAAGAAAATAGGCTGTCTAAAAAGAGGTTTCTTGGATGATGCTCAGAACTTCTAATTATTTACTTTGCTAATCTAAAGGACAGAACCCGTTTGAAGCAGATCAGAAAAAAAATAACTAATTCCATCCCCTTATCATAATAGCACCTAACAAGCTCTAAATCTGCTAGTAGCTTCAGATCGTTCAACTAATTTCCAAAACCATTTTTCTCCAAGTATTCAGAATATATTTTTGATCCAAGTGCATTTAAATGATTAGCATCGGCAAAACCAGAATCTGGAATATAAAATGCCGAATGATCTATTAGTATAGCATTCTCCAATTCTGCTGCAACCTTTAAATATTGCGGCTTATATGGAGCAAAACCAACTACTCTATAAGGCAACAACGGCAAGTTTAATAATACTAATTGTACGTTTTTAGACTCACAATACTTATATATTTCATGAAGATAATAAACATGATCTACACTAAATTTGGGCTCCTCGTCAAATAATCCGCCCCCCTTCTCTTCTTCTTCCTCCGCCAATGGATTTAGCACCAGTTTTTCTCCAACATTCCGTACAGATGTTAATTTAGAATACCCTCCAAGAACCGTTTTACCCCGCCGAGGATTCATTAAACTATGTGGTATAGACTGTGGCAAATTAACCAATACCTCTACAGGATCGGTTTTAACCACATCCCAAAGATCTTGCATATTAAATAGAAAAAAACGCTTTGTAGTTTTAGACCTAAGTACAACTTGGTCTCTAAACCATGCATCTCTTTTAAGTGTAACATCAATAAACGAATAAGCTAATATCAGTGTGTCAATCTGAGGATTGGCATCAATTAATGTTCTAACCTTCATATTAATATAGAAATAACCGTCTCCATCACGAGATAAATTTGTTAAATCACTCACAATATCGGGGTCAATTGCATGTGCAGGGTGAGAATCACCAACAAGTAATTTAGTATGCGACTTTGGCAATGAAAAATCAAAGTTTTTTCTACCATAATAGGCCGTCGATAAAATAACGATTATCAACAGCATAATCGTAAAAGAAGAGAAAGCAAGAAAATTTATAATTAATCTTTTCATGTTAGTACTGAAAATAAATAAATTCTTGTTGTCCACCTCTGTACACGGCAATTATAAAAATAATACCCAAATACATAACCCATCTCAAAGGCTTAGAAACGGTTTCGTTGTTAAACTGCAATCCGTATTCTTTAGAACGCATAAACCATTCGAATAACACTAGTACTGGTAAACCAAGTATTATTCTGCTAATTGAAATAGGGAATTTAGGAACTGCTATGATGGAAGAAGAAAACACTATTTTGAAATATTTAAAAGCGTCTCCAATATTTTCTGCCTTAAAAACTATTGTTGTTAAAGCTACCAAAACAAACAGCAGAGACATTTTTACTATCTCCATAAACGACGGCAACATTTTACCTTCTGCCATTACACCATCGCTAAGCTTAATATTTCCAAGTATTATTGGAACAAAATACAATCCATGTAAAACACCAAATACTATATAAGTCCATTTAGGGCCATGCCACATACCAACCAGCAAAAACGTAACTATTATCGATATAATTAAGCCTGTTTTCTTGTATCTTCTAAGGATAAAGGACAAAGGTGTATTGACGTAATCCATCATCCATGTTGTTAGAGAGATGTGCCATTTTTTCCAAAATTGGCTAATATTTGTAGAGAAAAAAGGAAATGCAAAGTTGTTGGTTATTCTTATTCCAAACATTTTGGATACTCCACAAGCCATATCTGAAAATCCAGAGAAATCTGCATATACACTAATGCTGTAAAAGAAACTTCCTATTAGTAATGTACTGCCAGACATATCTCCATAGTCGTTAAAAATGGCGTTAACCACAGGAGTACAATTGTCTGCAATGACAATTTTTTTGAACAATCCCCATAAAAATTGTCGGGCGCCATCAACTGCCAAATGATAATCAAATTCTCTCTTTTTTTGAATTTGCGGTAAAAACTTCCCCATGCGTTCAATTGGCCCAGAGAGTATTTTGGGAAAATATGCGATGTAAGTAAAGAAACCGATTAAGTCGTCGGTTGGTTCTATTTCTTCGTTGTCAACATCGAATTGGTAACTGATTAATTGGAACGTAAAAAAGCTGATTCCTAAGGGTACAAGAATACTAAATGGAGTAAAGCTAATATCTACGCTATCGCTATAATTAAATAGTGTTACAAAGCTATCGATGAAAAAATTGAAGTACTTAAAGTAAAGCAGTATCCCTATGTTAACTAGGATGGTACTGTAGAAGTATAATTTCCGAGTGATACTTTCGTCTTCTGCCTTTGCTGTTTTTTTTGCCAGAACAAAATTAAAAATTCCCGACACGGCTAATAGAGAGATAAACCGCCAATCAGTTAGCACGTAAAATAACACACTGGCCAACAGTAGAATAATATTTTGAGCTTTCGCTGTTTTGTTAAACACAAACCAGTAAAGAATAAAAACTCCTAAAAAGAATAGTCCAAATTCTACTGAATTAAAAACCATATAAGATTAGATTTTAAGCTTTATAACTTCGATTGAATTAGCTCAACCAGTGTTCCCATATTTTTAAGCTTGTTTAATTCTTTAAGCCTAAATTTCACATTAAATCCTTCCTCAATTTCTGTAATAATCATCATATGGGTTAATGAATCCCACCCGTCTACATCTCCAGCAACAAGGTCGTCTTTCATTTCAAAATTGTCGTGTTTTAGAACCCTTTTCAAAGTCTCCTCAACTTTTTCCAATATGGCATTTCTTTCCATTATAATTTTTTTTTCCATTAATAATTTAACATTCCAAGGCATAAAATTTAAAATCTCGGGATGCGAAGATACTTGACGTTTTACGATCTCATATCCTGAACGCTGATATGCTTTGATGGCCGATTTATTATTTTCAAATACTTGCACTTGAGACTTGGTTACCCTCGAATTCTGTTTTACTGCATTACTCAATAATTGTTCTATTAATTGATCAATTATTCCTTCTCCTCGATGATTTTTATCTACAAAAGCATACTCTAGTTGATGTGAATGCGGTTCTCTGGCAATTTGAATATCCTTTAAAATTTCTTGATTCCCTCTTAATATTATTAGGTTGTTTGGGGGCAATGTAAAGCCGATAAGGTTAGATTTTAATATGGATGATGACTGATCGTCCTCATTTTCTTCTTCAATCCACCCGCCAAACGAGGCTATGGGTAAACCATTATTTTCGGCAATAACAAAACTACTAATAGAGATTTCGCATCCTTCAATTTCCTCTTCCAACATTTGAATAAGGTATGACTGCAATTCATCATCCGATAAGCCAAATATTTTAGCCAAACCAATTAAATTGCTGCCACTTTTTTCCGCTTCTATAATAACCTTGGATAAAAACTCGGCGTCGGTAATCGATGCTTGTCGGAATGAATGATTCATTACTTACTAATCAGTTCTTTTATTTTATTCCTGTCTATTTTCCCATTTACATTTAGCGGAAATGGTTGGATGAAATAAAACTGAGTAGGAATCATATAGGATGGTATTTTCAACTTGAGATGACCGATTAAATCTTTTGTATCAAATTCATCTGATTCAAATACCGTAACAATTTCGTTGTTACCCGACTTGTTTTTAAGTACTACAGAAACCATTGCTACTTTTTGGCTCACACCCTCTTTGCAATAAAATTCTACTTCAGATAATTCTACTCTAAAACCTTGAACTTTAACTTGAGTATCCTTTCTACCCACAAAATCTACATTACCGTTCTCTCTCTCAGAGCAGAGATCTCCTGTTCTATAGAACCTTGTATCTACACCTTTGTATTCCGTATCAAAAAATGTTACAGCATTAAGTTCTGGATTATTAAAGTATCCTGGGGTTAATTGATCTCCTGCGAGACAAAGTTCTCCAGTTTCTCCTTTTGCTACCTCGTTATTATCATCGTTAAAAACGGCTATAATATTATTTTTCATTGCCTTACCAATCGAAAGAATGTCGTTTAACGAATCGTTTACACCATTTCTTTGAAAAGTGTAATTGGTACAAAATATAGTATTTTCCGTTGGTCCATACATGTTTGTAATTTTTGCGTTTGGAAGGCATTCAGACCATTCTTCAACAATTTTATGCTCAAGTGCTTCTCCACAGAATAATGAATACCTCATTTTAGGACAATTTATTTCATCAAAATAAGGACGCAAATAGTTTAATATTGACGGTACCATTAAAGCAATTGTTAATTCCTTTTCTTCCATTAATTCGAAAATGTAACCGAATTTAATTTCATCTTTTGGAATTGTATAAACGCAAGCCCCATTTAGTAAAGGGATTAGGTACGACATAACAGATAGGTCGAAAGTGAGTTCAAACATTTGCAAACACCTATCATTTTCATCAAGATCGAAACCCAATTCCTCAAATGCGTCTACAAAACTTGCCACATTTTTTTTTGATACAGGTACACCTTTAGGATTGCCTGTACTGCCTGATGTGAAAAAAATGTATGCTAGTTGCTCATCTACATTAGCGTCCGTAACGTGTGTTTGAAGCCATTCTACAGATGCATCATACCCTTTTGATGCGAGTTTTATCGTTTCGTTAGAATCAAGGATTGTTTTTGTGTTGATCGTATCAATAACATGTTGATTTCTCTCCTTAGGAGTATCTGGATTTAACGGTACAAAAACCTTCCCTGTAATCCATATGGCAAAAACAGAGGCATAAGTGTCTAAATGGTCGTTTGCATTTAATGCGATATTAGTTTCAGAAATACTTTTTAACGATTCTGATATAGCCACTATTCGCTGAATAAACTCCGAGTAAGAATGGTAGTTATTGCCGATGCAGAACGCATTGCTATCGGGAAACTTTGTTGCTGATAGCAGGAGCGGTTCAAGAATGCATTTTTTAAACATAATTAGCAATACTTTAGGAAGAAGTTGAACTCCAAGTAGTAAAAATAGCTAGATTCTTCTACCATTTACAAATTACACGATAAAAGAATAAGAAAAAACAAAGGATATAGGAGTTTTAGAGGGATGGATTCAACTGGATAAAATTTCCTTTGATCAGCACAAATTTAATGGTTAGCGTATGGGGGTTTGACTTATAGGGTCTGCAACTAAAGGCTTCTCATCTACCTCTTCCTCCTTTTCTTTATACTTCCCTTCAACAAGTAAAGTCATCGTAATAAAAAATATTATAGTAAAAGGATTTAGGTACTGTGTGAAAAAACAAGTATTTTTATAAGAACTTTAGGAAGTTGCAAACTTCGGTTTGCGATTATCCCGCGCCGCAGAGATTTTAATCTTTGCGGCTTTCTTTTGCTCGTAATTTGCATCATAGTCTGCGTT
>JABSPQ010000206.1 GCA_013214205.1 Flavobacteriales bacterium | reverse complement strand
CAGAGACATCAAACAGTTGCTACACATTAAATCATTCATCGGAACTAGCCTAAATGCGGTAATGATACAAATATGGACTGCCTTAATTCGTATTTTAATACTCAAATACCTGAAAGTTTTAGCAAAATACAACTGGTACTTATCCAATTTAGTTGCCTTTCTAAGGCTCAACCTATTTGTTAAGATAGAACTTCAAAAATGGTTAGATAAACCCTTTTTGAAAAAAGAACCCCCTCCCAATATTACTCACCAGGGGGTGCTTTTCAACTTCTAATGATCTTTAAGCATATTTTACTGTTGAATCAAGGCCTTTAATAGGTTCTGGGTTTTATTTAGGACGGGATTGTTCGTGACTACTGAATATTGAAAATGGATAAATCAATATTTAAACGATGTAATATTATTTTGAATTAGTTTGAAGAACCACTTGGAGTGTATTAAAATATTTCTAAATTCAGCCCTCATTATTAAAATCTAAACAAATTTATTATGGAATCATTTGTGGCACAAGTCCAAGCCTTCGGGTTCAATTTCCCTCCAAGAGGTTGGGCATTCTGTGAGGGACAATTATTGCCTATTTCGCAGAATACAGCATTATTTTCAATTATAGGAACCATGTACGGTGGGGATGGTAGAACTACCATGGCACTACCAAATTTGAAGGGTAGAGCAATTATGGGCCCTGGAAAAGGACCAGGTTTAAGTCCAAGACGTATTGCCCAAAATGTTGGAGCCGATACGGAAGTTTTATCGGAACTTAAGTTGCCAAATCACACGCATCAATTAGAAGGTGAAGGAACAAATGTTGATACACCTACACCTACATCTGCCTCATTGCTTGGGAAAGGTGGATCGATTAAAATGTTTTTGTTGCGTAATACTGGAGTAGCGAATGTAACGATGGCAACCCAGTCTATAGGACAGACAGGAAACAGTCAAAGACACGATATCAGACAAGGACACAATATCAGAAGCCCTTATCAGGTAGTGACCTTCTCTATTAGCTTGTTAGGGATATATCCTTCTAGGAGTTAAAAATATTTATATAAAAATTTAAAATTATAGATTATGGAATTTTATTTAGGAACAATATGTCCTTTTGGATTTAATTTTGCCATGAGGCAATGGGCATTTTGCAATGGTGAATTGTTACCAATCAATTCGAATCAAGCTCTTTTTTCATTGTTAGGAACTATGTATGGTGGTGATGGACGAACTAGTTTCGGATTACCAGACTTGCGAGGAAGATCAATGGTTCACAAAGACACTACTAATGTACAAGGAAGATTAGGTGGTGCAGAAACGCATACGCTTTCTGTTGACGAAATGCCTGCACACAACCATAAATTATGGGCTGAGGGTGCTATAGGTAATAAGTCAAATCCAAACAATAAATTAATAGCCACTGCAACAGCAGATGCTTATGGTGCGGCAGCAGCTTTAGTTGGCCTTGCTCCAGCTGCGATTGTGAATACAGGAAGTGGAGGAAAATTTAACATTTGAAACCCTTATAACACGTTGAACTTCTGTATTTGTGTTCAAGGATTATTTCCTTCGAGAAGTTAACTTATTTAATTAATAAAAAATTTAAATTATGATAGAAATTTATTATGGGCAAATATTATATTTTGCAGGAAATTTCGCACCTAGAAACTACGCGTTTTGCGAAGGACAATTACTAGAAATCAGTCAAAATCAAGCCTTGTTCTCTTTATTGGGAACTCAATTTGGCGGAGATGGACGAACTACTTTCGGTTTACCAGATTTAAGGGGTAGAACAAGTATTAGTTTTGGTCGTGGACCAGGATTAGATGACTTTAGAATGGGTGAGAGAGGGAGTGCAGAAACAGTAACACTTACTTCTATCAATTTGCCAAGTCATACTCATGCTTTACAAGCTAGTACTACTTTGGCAACTACAACTGATCCAGATGGTCAGGTGTTGGCACAAGGTTCTTCCAACATGTATGTAAATTCAGATCCTACTACTAATAAAGTGATGGCACCTGAATCTATTGGAGCTACTGGTGGAGGTCAGCAGTCTTCAATATTGGAGAAAACACTTTGTATTTATGCGATTATCGCTATGCAAGGATTATATCCTTCTAGAAACTAATTGTAAATACATAAATTATTTAAATGGTGCAGAGTTTTCTCTGCACCATTTTTATTTGCAGTAGCTACGTCCTGATATCTTCCTCTTGCTCAATATTCCTTCGTCCTTCGAAGCATTAGCGAAGAAGGAACACTCAGAACTGTTTTCTTCGTATCTTCCCATAATAAATAGAATTACCTAAAATGAAAGTAAAAATTGGGGTACTAGTACCCAACTCGAATTATATCCCGTCATTGGGAAGGCACCTGCCAATCGCTCTTGAAATGGGGCTAAATGAGAAAGAAGGTGTAGAATATGAATTGTTTGTTGAGCCATGTGGTTTTAACGCGGAAAAGGATAAAGTTAAAAATGGGGTTCAACGATTGATTGTTAAGGATCAGGTAGATGTAATAGTTTGTCCGCTTAACACAGCTTTGGCAGACATTGTTGGAGA
Organism: Flavobacteriales bacterium; assembly: GCA_013214205.1. GTDB lineage: Bacteria > Bacteroidota > Bacteroidia > DT-38 > DT-38 > DT-38. The sequence goes on along the minus strand of JABSPQ010000206.1, from coordinate 1,415 downwards.
GGTTCATAGATCAGATGAAATTCCATTGATCATGTTAACAATGGGCGAGGATCTTTTATTGGATGCAGATTTAGATCCATATCTTTTTTCTAATTCATTTAACGCCTGGCAATCAACTTGGCTGATGGGCTACTGGGCAGCTGAGAATATTGGAAAAACAGCATGTACCCTAGCATCTATTCATGATGGTGGCTATAATTTCGGATTTGCTTTTGCATTGGGGTATGAAGCAGCAGAAGGTTCAGTACTACAAATAGATGTTACACATCGCGAAAGTAGAACAGAAGATCCTAGAGCTTGTATCGAAAATATATTCTTGAATAACCCTGAGTTTATTTTTGGGTACTATTCAGGTAAAGAATCTGTTTCTTTCCTTAATGCATATAGAGAATTAGAGGTTTCGAAAAATACGCCTTTGCTGGGATTGCCATTTATAGTGGATGAATCTTTATTAGACGAGTTAGGAGAAAAAGCTTTGGGCATTAAAACAATGAGTAGTTGGTCTGGACAAGGAGAAAAAAGCGAATCTTTTATTAAAAACTTTACGGGTAAAACAGATAAGGTTACGCATGCCCATGCATTACTGGCATACGAGGCGGGGCAAATTATTGCAGAGGCAGTTTACAGTTTTGATGGTGCGGCATTTAGTCCTTCGAAATTAAGGGATGCATTGGCAGTAGCTGAATGTGAAGGTCCAAGAGGTGCGTTAAAATTTAATGATAAAAATGAAATAGAGACCAAAGATTATTTAAGAGAAGTAGTAATGAATGAGGATGGGAAATTGGTTAACAAGGTTATTGAAACTATAACCCCACCCGATCTTTATTTTGAGCAACTTGTTTTAGCAAAAAAGAATCTAGAAAAACAGGGATGGTTAAATCCATATTTGTGTGCCTGATCCAAATAACTCTTGATTGCTGGTAGCGAAATTTGTAGAAACTCCAAATTAAAGCTGAATGACATATGAGAATATCAAATGTACGGATGTAGCTATTCAAGAGTTATTGCGCTCCGTTTCTGGACATTCCATTGCTACTGCTTATCGTGATTTTGTTACCGATCTTTTGGTTACGCCTTCAGACGTTAAAAAACAATTGGAGTCATTGGGCTATAGTTCTCAAATTAGTCTGTTTTATCGAGCAAGTATTTCGACGATTCCACTTCCTTCAATTGCTCATTTGGCGAGCCAGAAAGTGTTTGTGTTTATTGTTAGTATAACAGGAGATGCAGTTAGCTTGGATACGACACTCAAAGTGACCACCCCATACCGGTTTAAACTGACCACCTAAAAACACTGGCGAAGATTTGTAATTATTGGCCGTTATCATGGTTCAAATTTAGTTGATTTTTTTCATTGTTAATTTCTCGTTTCTTTTTTCTGAGTGATTCTCCTTCTAACTCTATACGATGTGCAT
>JABSPQ010000205.1 GCA_013214205.1 Flavobacteriales bacterium | reverse complement strand
GTCTTGTAATTCTGCATGTATTATTGGTGAACCATAAGTCTGTTTGCTCTTGTCAAATATGCTTCTTATTGATTGTTGCAAATTTATGTTTTCGACCGTTCTAGCCGATGGTTCTGCATTGTAAAAACGATAATAACCGCTTTCGCTGACTCCGAAAACTTGATACATTTTCCCAACAGGAAGTATACGTTGATGAAGTTTCATAAACGTAAAGATTTCTTGTCGCTCGTGGAGAAGATGCCTATTGCCTTTTTTAATATATCCCGTTCCGTACGAACATCTGCTAGTTCTGATTTTAAAACTGCCAGCTCTCTTTCTTTATCTGTCATTTTAGGCTTCCCTCGTCCTGGAAAGCTATTGTGTTCGTACTTTGATAGCTTTTTTCTTCACCGATAAAGCATATTTACCTCTAACCCTAACCTTAATTCTATTGCAATTGCTGACACATTGCCTCCTGCTTCTGCCAGTGCTACCGCCTTCTCTTTGAAAGCAGAATCAAATGTTCTTCGTTTTCCCATTTTGTAAAGTTAATAATGGAGACATTCTCTTAACTCGCACTCCATTCAAATGTAGCAAGTCGACTCAAAGATAATTTGAGATACTTAAAATTAACTCTCTATTTTTTTAATCTCTTTTTCGTTTAGGACGGGATTGTTTATCGTTAATAAAAAATAACGATTATCGTTGTTTTGTAAATTTATTTGTTGAACTTAGCAACTTAACAAGTTATTTAAACCTAGTTGTTTAAAATTGAAATTATTTAAGTTATGGATCATATAAAAATTGCGAAAGCGCTATCAGAGCTAGCCCGATATAAAATAGTTAAAGCCGTTTCAGAAAAGGGAGCTTTATCTTGTGGGGAAATCGAAGGACTGTTTGAGTTAAGTCAACCTACTATTTCACATCATTGTAGAATATTAAATGATAGTGGCTTAGTAAAAATGAAAAGAACTGGACAGAAGTCGATGGTATCTTTAAATAAAGAAATCTTTTCTAAGTACACAAAAAGAATTCACCGAGATTTCAAAATAGCTAATTAAGAACTCTCGAATTCATTCGATAAATTTACAATATGGTTCGGACGTATGCGTTCATACGTCCGAACTATAGTTAACGAATGATAAGAACAATACTCTTTTTTAATCTTTTCTTTATATTTACAATAGAAGTATGTTGTCAAAGCATGGAGGATAAAAAAGAAATGAGCGATAAAAAATCACCTACTGAATGGAAAGAGGAAATCTCGCCAGAGCAGTATCGAATAGCTTTCGAAAAAGGAACGGAAGCAGCATTTACAGGAATTTATAACAATCACAAGGATACTGGGACATACAATTGTTCTGTATGCGATAATCCATTGTTTACTTCTAATTCAAAATTCGAATCGGGATGTGGATGGCCAGCCTTTTTTAAGCCAGTATCTCCCGAAAGTGTCAATGAGCATGTAGATGTTTCTCATGGAATGTCAAGAACAGAAATTACTTGTAACAATTGCAATGCACATCTTGGTCATGTTTTTAGTGATGGCCCTCAGCCATCAGGGTTAAGGTATTGTATTAACTCCGTTTCTCTCGAATTTCAGAAAGAGGATTAGGTCGCTTTAACGCATGTTGAAAGACTACTACAAAACACTTGGATTGACATTGGTTGCAGACCAAACTGCATTAGAAAGTGCGTTTAAGCAATCTGCAATGAAGCATCACCCCCGGTTTTCTAAGATAGAAGGGGCAGCAAGTACGTTTTTAGATGTTTTTGAGGCGTTTGAAGTGCTCTGTAACGTGAATAATCGATTTGTTTACGACAATATTAGATTGTTGACAAAACACAATGAGAAAATGAAAATTAGTGACTTCAAACTAAAAAAAAACAAACGAATAGAAGAAGAGCATTCCGAAGTCATTGGTAGTTGGAAACGAATTGCAGGATTGAAAGCTAAATACTACGGCAATCTTAGTTACGAAGAATTAATAGGAAGTGACTTGTTCTCTATTTCTGGTTCTAAAAGTTCGTCGTTAATTAAAATTATGGTGTTGGTAATGGCAGTTGTTGGAAGTCCAGTACTGGTGTTGTTTTACAATATTTCGGTATTAGAGATTTTATTGGTTCTTATGGTCGCTTTGTTCTATTACTACTTTATGTCGTGGGTGTTTAGAGACGATGTTAGCGGGGCTCAATAAATTTATCATAGTTGAAGCAGGTTCAATAGTCAACGGAATCATTTAATTTTCATGGAAGTTTAATCGGAAAATAATTATTCGATTATGCTGTATTGAAAAATGTTAGCCATTCAGGCAGCATATTTAAGCGACTTGGTGTCTATATAATAAATAGTTAAATTTGGTATGTGACTAGGAAAAATTTCAGACAAGATATCTGCTCATCTTTACAAGTAGAATCGGGTTTTCAAAATATAAACACACTTCCATTATTTTCTTTTAGAGTTGTAGTTAATTGCTATGATGATAACCTTATTAAGTGATGCTTAAAGAACAGAGTAAAATATTAGTAACTGGGTGTACAGGGTTAATAGGTAAAGTTATTTACGATAACTTTTTGGCACTAGGATTTAACGTGGCCGGTTTTTGTAGAAGCCAGGAGACCAATAAGGAGAATGGTGTTTTTAAAGTAGACTTAAGTGATAAATCTCAAAGTCAAAAATATTTAGAGGAAGTAGCCCCAAATGTTATTATTCATGCAGCTGCTATAATCCCAAAAACTTACAATTCTGATGAGGCTGAGTTGTCGGCGGAACAAAACGCTGAGATCGATAACAACATAATATCATATTGCAAAGCCACAGGAACCCGTTTAGTATTTCTGTCGAGCGTGTACATGTACAACAGAATGGATTCTGAAACACCTTTAACAGAAACAGCTCCAATTGTTCCTGAAGGGCCATACCTTAATCAGAAGTACAAAAGCGAAAAGCATATTGAAGAGTTATTGAGCAATCATTTGATTCTTAGAATCTCGTCACCCATTGGCCCACAAGTTAAAGATCACTTGGTATTCAAAATATTTTTGAATAATGCATTAAGCGGAGCAGACATTACCATAGGTGGCGATGGGAGCCGAGTACAAGATTTTATTTACGTGCAGGACATAGCGGATTCTATAGCAACTTTACTTGAAAAAGAAGCTACCGGTACTTTCAATATGGTTCATGGAACATCTAGCACAATGAAAGGATTGGCTGAGCTAATAGTGAGTTCTACATCAAGTAATTCTAAGATTTTATTAGACGGCAAGGCAGATGCTGGAGCTAAAATTAACAACAGGTTCTCTAACGAAAAGCTTTTATCTGTAATGGGTAAGGGAGGGTTTAATTTGGATAAATCAATTCAAGAAATAATAGCAAAAGCATGAAGTTGGGAGTACTCTCTGATGCTCACGGAAATACCTTTGCATTAAAAAAATGCATTGATTTTTTGAAGGAGGAAGTAGACGAAATTTATTTTTTAGGAGATACTTGCGGCTATTTCCCCGACTTGGAAGGTGTGATTGATTTACTGCAAAAAAACAATGTACATGCCATTTTGGGTAATCATGATGCTATGCTACTTGGTGACACGGAAATAGGCAAAGAAAAGGATTTGGTTTATCAGCTTGGGCACAAAAAAGAGAGTTTAGCAGAAAGCTATTCAAACTATTTAAAAGGATTACAGACATCTTGCACCGTACAGTTTAATGGTTTGAATGTTTTAATGGTTCATGGCAGCCCTACAAACCATACTTACGAATATGTTTACGAAGACAGTAGCTTTGATAAATGGGAGAACATTGATTATGATGTTGTTTTGATGGGGCATACGCACCGATCGTATGTTAAGCAAGTAAACAACACTCAATTTATAAATGCAGGCTCTTGTGGATTGCCACGAGATAACGGCAACATGTTTAGCATGGCCATATTAGATTTGGAGAAGAAAGAATACACAATTAAGAAACTAGAAATCTCGATAGATGCAATTTTAGATACTTATTCAGATGTTCATGAATCAGTTAAAAATTGTTTAAAAAGGAATAATATATGAAAACGAATGTGCTTATAACCGGAATTGGCGGTGGCGGTGTGGGAAGGCAAATAATTAAGGCCTTACAATTATCTAGTTTGGATTTGAAACTGATTGGTACAGATGCTTCGCCAATCTCCTTTGGAAAATCGGACGTTGACGAATTCATTATTATGCCTTTTTCTTCTCAATCCAATTACATTGAGGAACTAATTGCAGTTTGTGTTAAACACGAAGTAAAAGCGTTGTTTCCTGGGTCGGAAAAAGAACTGATGGTGATTGCCGACCATATTGCCGAATTTGAAAAGATAAACGTGTATGTTCCAATTAATACAAAGGAACTAATCACTAAATGTTCGGATAAATTTGAATGCAACGAAATCTTATTGCAAAACGGTTTTAAATGTCCGCGTTCGTTTGTAATTAAAGAAATAAGCGATCTGGATAAAATTGATTTTTTTCCGCTTGTGCTTAAGCCAATGTCGGGTGCAGGAGGTTCGGCCAACGTATTAATTGCCCAAGATAAAGATGAGCTGGAAGTGTTTTCTAAATACTTGATGGTTAATGGTGTAGATGTAATTGTACAAGAATATGTAGGCAGTGCAGAAAGCGAATATACTGTAGGAGTGTTGTGCTCACCAGAAAAGGAAGTGATTAACTCTATTGTAATGAAACGGTTTTTATCATCAGGTTTAGGGTTTAAATTAGGTGTAATTAACAGAACTGGCAATACCGATTTAGGAAAAAACTTGACCATTAGTAGTGGCATCTCGCAAGGTGAATTTATCGAGCGATCTTTTATCAATGAAGCTTGCGAAAAAATTGCTCAGTTGTTTGGAGCTACTTCTACAATCAATGTTCAAGGACGTGTTCACAATGGTGAGTTTTACGTGTTCGAAATTAACCCTAGGTTTTCAGGAACCACTTCGGGTAGGGCAGTGGTAAAATATAATGAGCCAGAAGTTCTGTTGAATAAACGTTTGTTTGATATTTCGACTAAACAATATTTTGAATACCAATTGGGAAATGTATATAGAGGGTTAACCGAAAGGTTTATCAGCAAATAATTTGTTTGATAATTAGTAGCAAGCCTGGATTGCACACTTATGCTAAAATTATTTTCGCTAAATATTAATTACGACCATCGAGTTTTTGGGCTTGATGTTATTCGTGCAATAGCAATTATACAAGTGCTTTTTGGGCATTCTATTAGTTTTTTGCCTAATTCGCTTAAAGAGATAATTCCAAGTCTGGGTATTTCATCAATGGACATTATTCTGAGTTCGATGAGGGTATTTGATGGTGTTGATTTGTTTTTTGTTTTAAGCGGTTTCTTAATTGGATCTATCTTGGTTAAACTATTCAACGAACAGAAAGAAATAAACTTTGGGGTACTGCTTAATTTTTGGAAAAGAAGGTGGTACAGAACTGTGCCAGCGTATTTTTTAGTGCTCTCCGTAAATGTTTTGGTTTACGCTTTCTTCTTCCCCGAGGTGGCGTTAAATGTGTTTACCACGCTTAAATATTATGCCTTTTTGCAAAATATATCTGTTGGTGGGCTTGAGTTTTTTCCCGAATCATGGAGTTTAAGTGTCGAGGAATGGTTTTATATCAGCTTTCCATTAGCACTTACTACCTTGTTTGTAATAGCGCCCAAAATGCTTTCTAAAAAGCAATTGATATTTACGTTGGTTTTGGCTTTCCTTTTCATAATCACGGCTGTTAGATTCTTTTACGGACACAACTCGGTGGAAGACTGGAACGCAAGTTTTAGAACTGCTGTAATAATGCGATTAGATATTATTTTGTTGGGCGTGCTGGCCGCTGCCATTAAATATTACTACAATCAATATTGGGAAAAATATAAGAACCAAACATTCATATTGGGCTTAATTATACTGTTAGTTAATTATTATTTTAGTTTTTTTATTGATGACTGGGCTGGTAGAGCAGCTTATTTAAATACATTTTTCTTTACTGCAGTTGGTTTAGGAATGATGTTGTTGTTACCTAAAGCAGATTCTATAAAAACAGGAAAAGGAATTTTTAGAAAAGTGATAACCTATACAAGCTTGATCTCGTATTCGCTTTATCTAATCAATTATACGCTAGTTTTTCATGTGCTTAAACATGTTTATTACAACCACATCAGGTTTTCAATGGAACAGGTTACTCAACACCACGAAATAGTAATTTGGTGTGTGTTTATTCTAACTTCTTATTTTATATCAATAGTAATGTACAAGTATTTTGAAGTGCCCGTAATGAAGCTCAGGGATAGAAGTACCAAAAAAGAAAGTGCATTTTGAGGGTATTAAATGCGAAAAAAATAAGAATATTTACAATTAATAAAGAATACTAGATAAGATGTCGTTGAAGACTATATTGAAAAAGAACGTGATTGTAGGCACGCTTGCTAAGCTTTCGGGGATTTTGCCCAAAGAGTTTAAAACAAGAGGGCTAATGGTATTCGCATTATTGTTTATTAATTCGATATTGGAATTAGCTGGTCTTAGTGCTCTTGTTCCAATATTAATTTCAGTACTTCAAGAAAACGCGTTCGAGCAAAGTTGGTTGAAAGCCATGTACGAATTCAGTGGGTTAGCCAGTACCAACATGTTTATTATTGCATTGTGCGGTGTAGTTTTCGTTTTCTATTTAGTGAAAAACGGATGCAGTATTTTAATCATACGCTATCAAGCTAGGTTCTCCTACGATTTATACACTTACGTATCCACACGTCTCCAGCGGTATATTTATCAAATGGGTTTCCTTTATTTCAAAGGACATAACCACAACGAAATTTCTCGCGACATTAGTTCTATTCCAATGTTGTTTACCGATAATCTCTTATTGGGCTTAATCGCATTTTTAACGGAAGTAATTGTGCTGATTATGATTGTGGTTATTATTACAATTTTTGACTACAGAAGTATGTTGATGTTGGTTTTTGTGATAGTGCCCGTTTTTTCAATTTTCTACAAGTTGGTTAAGAACAAAATCACTGGATTTGCACTCGATTTAAATGACATAGAAGTAGAACGTGGGAAAAACTTGTACCAATCTATCTTTGGTTTTGTTGATGTGATGATTAACAATAACAAAGAGTGGTTTTTTAATGAATACCATAAGAATGTATCACGGATGTCGAAGCTTAAAACGAGCCAATTTGTGTACAATATGCTACCTCCCAAAGTGATTGAAACAACAATGATTTTGGCCATTCTAATGATTATAGGCTACGGTTTATTGTTTCTTCCATCACGAGATGATTTGGTGTTGTTATTAGGGGTTTTTGCCTTGGCAGCCTATAGAATCCTTCCATCCATCAATAGAATGATGATGTCGTTAATGAAGGTGAAATCTTATCAGTTTACTGCAGAAGTTGTGGAATGTGTTAAGCTCTACGAGAAACATGAGGAGAACAACGAAGAACTAACATTCAATGATAAAATAGAGGTTAAAGATCTTTTCTTTCAATATTCGGGTAAGGACGAAAATGTGCTTCAAAACATAAGTTTCACAGTTAAAAAGGGACAAACGATAGGCTTTGTAGGTCGATCGGGATCGGGAAAAACCACCTTGATAAACATCATGTTGGGGTTTTTACAAGCGTCGAAAGGAAATGTTGAAATAGACGGAACAGTACTAAGTGAAGACTACCTGGTTTCGTGGAGAAAATTGATTGGCTATGTGCAACAAGAGGTGTTTTTAGTGGATGGAACATTGGCTGATAACATCGCTTTGGGTTATGGAGAAATTGATGAGGAGCGTGTTTTGGAAGTTGCCAAACGGGCAAGTTTAACAGGGTTGATTGATGATTTGGAAGGCGGAATTCATTCTCAGGTAGGAGAGCGGGGTTCTCGTATTTCGGGTGGGCAAAGGCAACGTGTTGGAATTGCCAGAGCACTTTATTCGGGTGCAAAAGTGTTGTTTTTCGATGAGGCAACTTCTGCGCTAGACAGTGAAACCGAAACTGAAATTACCGAAGCAATTAACAATTTATCTCAAGGCGATTTAACCATGTTTATTATTGCACATAGGTTAAGCACGTTAAAATATTGCGACAGAATTATTGAGTTAAAAGACGGTAAAATGGAAGTATCTGATAAGCAACCAGAGCTAGATTGAGCCGCAAATAAAAAGTATATATGAATTTTATTCCCATTATAAGACCTGATATCAACGACGATGATATTAAACAAGTAACCGATGTACTTAAGTCTGGTAACTTAGTGCATGGTGTTAAATGCTTACAGCTAGAAGCGGATATTGCTAACTTGGTTGGTGTAGATCATTGCTCGGCAGTAGCTAACGGAACAGCATCGTTAATTTTGGCTTTAAGAGTTTTGGGTGTTGGAATAGGAGACGAGGTTATTGTGCCTGCGTTATCTTTTGTTGCCACTGCCAATGCTGTGGAAGTTGTGGGTGCAACGCCAATATTTGTGGATATAGATTTAGATACCTTCAACATTAACGTCGACAAAATAGAGGAGAAAATAACTCCGAATACAAAAGCAATAATGCCTGTGCATGAGTTTGGCTTGGCTTGCGAAATAGAGCGAATTGTAGAAATTGGTTTAAAGCATGGCATTCCTGTTGTAGAGGATGCCGCATGTGCTTTAGGAGCGTCTTATAACGACAAAATGGTGGGCAGCTTTGGTGCATTGGCTTCCTTCTCTTTACATCCTCGAAAAGCCATTACAAGCGGCGAAGGAGGCTTGGTGGTAACAAATAATGCTGCATATAATAAACATGTTAATCAGTTTAGAAACCACGGGATCGAAGTAGAAAATGGGGCGATTAATTTTGTGGAGGCAGGATATAATTTCCGACTTACAGATTTCCAGGCAGCGTTAGTGGTCTCTCAGTTGTCTAGGTTTAAGAGACACATAGAAGTAAAAAGAGAAATAGCCCAAAAATACATGGACGGAATTAAGTCAAATTTAATAACCTTACCTTCGGATACTCGTAAAGCAAAACATACCTGGCAAACTTATCATCTGTTGCTTAACGACGAAGTTAATAGAGATGAGATAGTTCTAAAATTGAAAGAGAGAAATATTGGTAGTGGATTGGGCGCACAGTGTATTCCCGAGATGCTCTACTACAAAAAGAAATACAAAAACGACAGCATAAAATTATATCCCAACGCTTTAAAGGCTTTCAACCAAGGATTGGCTATTCCAATGTATGGTGGGCTAAACGAGAGCGAAATTCAATACATAATCGATAACTTGAATAATATCTAGATAACATTTTAATATGAAAAATAAAAAAGTATTTATTACCGGAGGTGCAGGATTTATTGCAAACATCATGATCGAAAAATTAGTAGCCGACAACGATATTGTCGTTTACGATAACTTCCATAGAGATACTATTTCTGGAACTCCTTTCGCAAATCACCCTAAAGTTAAAATTATCAAAGGCGATGTTTTAGATCAAGTGCATATGTCGCAATCAATGGCAGGTGCCGATGTAGTTATTCATGCAGCTGGTATTGCCGGTATCGATACAGTGATTAAAAACCCTGTAAATACAATGACGGTAAACATGATTGGTACGGCCAATATGTTACAAGCTGCACATGAAAACAAAGTACCGGATAAGGTTATTGATTTTTCTACTTCCGAAATTTTTGGATCGATGGCTTATAGGTCTGCAGAAACAGACAATACAGTTGCTGGAAGTGCAGGCGAAGCACGTTGGACATACGCGGTAAGTAAATTAGCAGGCGAACATTTAGCGCATGCATACCATTCTCAATACGGTTTGCCAACTGTTACTGTGCGTCCTTTTAATGTTTACGGACCAGGTCAAACAGGTGAGGGAGCAATTCAGATCTTTATTAAAAGGGCTTTAAAAAACGAGGACATCTTTATTAATGGAGATGGAAATCAAATTAGAGCTTGGTGTTTTGTTGATGATTTTGTTGATTGTATTATGCGAACTTTAGACAATGACGCTGCGGTAGGCGAGAGTTTTAATATTGGAAACGCTAGAGCAATTACTACTATACTTGGCTTAGCAGATGCGGTTTGTAGAGTGTTAAATTCTAAATCTAAAATAGTTTTTAAACCAGCATTGTCTGCCGATATTGAGTTGAGAATTCCTTCAGTAGAAAAGGCTAAGAATCTACTTGGCTTTAAAGCTAAAGTTGATTTGGAAGAAGGAATTATTAGAACAGCTGCTTGGATTAAAGATAATATGTAGTTGTTTTTTGAAGCAATAGGCACATTATTTATTCAGCAGGTAACCGCTATTTGGCAAGAGTTTGGAGAGCTTTAATGTATATATTCTTCTAGGTTTATTTATTGTTGGATTCTTTATTCGATACTATCCTAGAATTAAACTCAAGCTAGCTTTTGGATCTGATACCTATTATCATCTTTATTATGCAGGGCTTTTTAGAGAGAATAAATTTAGGGTGCCTAAAACATCGCCTAAAGTTGTAATCAATCACAGGCTTAGTTATCCGTATCTGTACCATTTTTTGTTGGGTATTTTTAAAGAAGCTACCCGTTACAAAATCGAGCCTTTATTGTCTCCTTTATTCGATACATTGTCGTTAATGACATTCGGGTTAGGGATTTCGATGCTTACAGAGCTAAATGCAAATGCCTACATTGTTTTACAGATTACAGTATTCTTATTTGCATTTAGTCCAGCCCTATTAAAGTACCAAGGAATGCCAAGAGCATTCCACGGAAGTCCCAGGTTGTTTGGTCAGTTTTTATACATAGGTCACATAATTGGATACTTGGTGTACATCCAATCCGAAAACTATTGGGCATTGGGAATCTCTATTCTGCTTGGTGCGTTGGTTTGGGTTTCTGCTAAGTTCGCAATACAAGTAATGATATTTTTTGGTGCCATATTCTTATTCGCCTTCAATCAATATTATTACGCCTTTGTAGGTTCCATTTTTCTCTCAATTATAATTTCGGGAGGAAGGGTTATTACATTGATAAAAGGGCAAATTAATCATTCCACGTATCTGTTGAAAAAGCTGGATATATCACCCAAGATTAACGGGTTTATGGTTTTTAAAAATCATGTATTAGAAATGATTAAAGCTTTTGTGAAATTGGAATTCAAGAAGAGCGCGAAAATCTTCTTTAAAGAAAACTATCTGCCATTTACCTTATTGGTTCAGTTTCCATTCTTTTTGGTAGTATTGGATTATACCTTGTTTAGTCTGTTTCCGTACTTATATATTTGGACGGTTGCCGGGCTAGCTTGTTTCGTTTTAACCACAATTAAACCACTAAAGTTTTTAGGTGAAAATATCAGGTATTTAGAGTTTTCTGTTTTACCAGCCATTTATTTGAGTACGATAGTAATTATGGACCAGGAAATGTTATGGCTAATAATAGCTTATGGAGCATTCTCTTTATTCGCATCAATTTACTACGTGAGAACATTTATTAGCGATCATCAAAAAGCAAACGAACTACATTTAAACCGAAAAGCATTGTTTGATACAATGAATTCTATGGAAAATGGAAATGTACTGGCCATGTGTTCTACAGGGCATCCAGCACTTCTGCTGGGTAATTATCCAGTACTAAGTTTGCTAATTGCCGAAATTGATATGAATGTGTTTCCTGAAAATGAATTCGATTTGTTAGGATCAAACTTCTCTTATCCTTCGGGCCGATTTGAAGAAATATTAAAAAAATACAACATAAGCTACGTTACACTTACAGAAAGTGAAGAGGAAATTTATTTAGAAAGGTATATCAACGACAAAGAACAATTCTCTAATAATCTGGAGCTAGTAACCCAAATCGACATACTTAAATTGTACAAGGTTAAGTTGAAAGGTTAATTAAGTTAATCTCTTCCTAATCGATTTTATCAATGCTCTTGCTTTCATTTCCTTGCCTTTATACTCAACCGAATTTATTTTAAGCTTTCCGTCGCCACAAATTACCAAAATAGAATCGTCGTTCTTATTAGTGTCGCACACTTGGCCATTAATAGCGAGGTACCTTTCATCATCGTCTACTAGTTCTGCATCCCAAATTTTAAGTTCCTCCCCTTCATAGTTACAAAAAGCACCATAGTAAGGCTTGTTACACGCATTAATTAATCTCAATATGCTTTTCGCACTGGCAGACCATGAAATCTTACCGTCTTCTGCCATTCGGGGATAACCTCTTAGAGCATCTTTAGGATCTTTAGATTGTACTTCTAAAACGAAACTATTGTCTTTAACCAATATGTCAATTGCCTCATTAAACAATGCAGGAAGCCTATCTTCAATCCAATGTTGCACTTTGGTAACCTTGGTATTGATGTCGATAGGAAGAAAATCTCTAGTGATTATGTCACCGCTATCCAATTCACCACCAATCATTTTATGAACGCATAAACCTATCTCCTCCTCACCATTAATAATGGCCCAAGCTTGGCAGGCGTTACCACGGTATTTAGGAAGATCGCCACCATGTGCATTAAGAATTCCTAAACGAAATGTGTTCACAACAGTTTCCGAGATAACATTGATATAGTTAACGCTAATCCCAATATCAATATCATCCAATGCGTTAATTTTATCTAGATGCTCCTGTTTATTTATTTGCGAAGTACAAATGTAATATGCGCCAATTTTATCTGCTAGTGCTTCAAAGTCGGCAGCCGATTTTGTGTATTCGGATGCCTCAGTAGCCGTTACAATCAACTTGATACTGTGTCCATTTTCTATAAGCAGTAAAGCTGCTCTATACAGCATTTCTGTTCGTCCTATTATCGCAATATTCATTTACTTATTTCTTTTATCAAGTTATTAAAGAAATCATTAATCCCGAAGTGCTCTGTATTAACATGTGTTTTTAATTCATTCATATTTTGTAAAACGGAACGAGCACTATTGTAACGCGACATATCCTCGGTATTCAAATAAACATGAATAGGGTGGAAATCAAATATTTTTAAGCCATCAAAATCTAAATAATGATTTACATCCGCTGGGTCGTTGTAAGTGAGGTGCATGTCATCTTCCCAAAAATGAGGCAGTCTAATTAAATCATCTTGCCAACTATCAAACGGTTTTAAATTAATATTAGAAACGCGTGGAATAAATAAATTCAGGTCATATTTAATCTTGAGATCGTGGAATGCATCTAATATAGGGCTCGACTGTACCAAGCAATGAGATCGTGCGGAAACCGCTTCTGGAACCATTTTGAAATAGTAAGCAATTACTTCGGTAAATGTTTTTCCATATCTAAAATCACCATTCATAAGAAAATTAAAGTTAGGATGAATGCCCAATTCTATATTTGGACTTTGTCGCATTCTATCCAACATTTTTGTTTCATGTGTAACAAAAAATGTTGCCTTAATATCATTTTTCTCTAAAAGATTAAGACAATAGGCAATCACATCATCGGCCGCCCAATCAATGTCGAATGTGATGAAAATCTTATCGTTATAATCGTCTTTAAACCTTTCCAGGTCAGTAATTCGTAATGATTCTATCATGTTATATTGGAAGTCTCCACTTAATAGCAGCGTTTTGTTTTATAAATGAAATCCTTCCATTTATTAGCACTGCTTAAGAAGCAAATTACGTTTTTTGTCTAAGCAAATTCAAATATTATATAGTATATCTTATCAGTTCCAATTTAAGTAGGTTTAAACTATCTCAAAAGTGAAATATCCATGATAGAGAATAACTTATCTTTACGATTGATCGCTAACTGAAGAAACAAGAAAAGGGTTATTCCGCACTTTAGAATGAAAAATAAATACTTCCAATACGCATTGTATCTATTTTTATTTATTGCAGGTTATTTTCTTCATAAATCGGGCATTATAAACGAAGGCTATCAGGTATATGTGGCATCTAGAATTCATAAAGAGAATCGTGAATTAGCAGAGCAGACCGATGCACACACTATAAAGCTTATTTTGTCTAAAAGCGATATCAAGAAGTTAGAAGCCCAGAGAGTACTGGCAATGGAAGTTGGGCAATATTACAAAGACGACAAAAGGTTTACCGGATATTTAAAAGGAGGATTGGAGTTTGAAGGGAATGAGAGCAAAATTAAATTAAGGCAAAAAGGTTTGTTCGAAGACCATTTTAAAGACCCTTTAAAAGCTTCCTACAAAATAAAATTAGAAAATGGAGTGTCTGTTTTAGGAATGGAAAAGTTTGCGATACAACACCCTAAAACCAGAGGCCATTTAAATGAATGGTACCTACATCAATTTTTTAGATATGAAGGCTTAATTGCCTTAAGGTACAATTTCGTTGAAGTTTACATCAACGATAGAGATGCGGGGGTATATGCACTTGAGGAAAATATGCATAAGAATCTTTTAGAGAACAATAAGCGAAAGCCTGGACCAATACTTCGTTTTGATGTGGAAGGTGAAGGGCCAATATTTAGTCATAAAATAAGCGCCTACAATTTGAAAGAATTAAAAAAGGACACATTCATGAAGAGTCAGTTTAAGCGCGCTAAACAAATGCTAAAAGATTTCCGAAAGGGAACAAAGAGGGCATCTGATATTTTTGATATTGAGTCGTTTGCCAAGTTTTATGCATTAATCGACTTAACAGGGCATCATCACGCATCGCATGTGTTTAATTTAAAATTTTATTATAATCCCGTTTCTGAGTTGATTGAACCGATTGGCTATGATAATTCGTCATTTTCGAACATAAAAGAAGAAGGGCTACTTGGAAGTGAAAAGACTGTTGATGCACCACTTAAAAATAGAGGTGAAATAGTTTGGAAGAACGATCCATTTACCGAACGGATTTTTAATGATGGCGAGTTCTTTAAGCAGTACGTAAACAATTTAACAGCATATTCTAAAACCACATGGTTAGATGCGTTTTTTGAACAAAATGCTGATGCTGCACAAGAAAAAATGGGTATTCTTTACAAATCCTACCCGTTCTATATATTTGAAGGGAAAGAGATTTTATACTCAAATCAGGTATGGATCAATAACATGTTAACCGATTGTGTTTCGCCAAAAGTTAAAAAGAAAATTGTTAATTTAGGTAATGGAAACGGATCTTTAATACTAAGAAATCAGAATAAGTTGCCTTTAGAAATTGTATCCGTTAATGTAAATGGAGTGGATGTGGAGCTAGGTGCAAAACTCCTACAACCGTACTATGCAAAAGAGATGCCTAGTTTTGATTCCATCGAAATCAAGACAGCTTCGAAAGAAATTATTTCTATAGAAACTTTTTATCGCTTCTTAGGTACATCTCAAATTCAATCTAAAACATACGATTGCAAGATGAAATCTATTGATAAAGAGAATTAAAAAGGGAGTACTTAATTCAATTGTTAGTATGGCTATTTAGTGTCTGGTCGTAAATCACCGACCCCTTTGGTGACAAGGTTTTTCGTTATGTTATTCACTTGAATATGTTTGTAAATCCGGACGTATTTAGCGCATTCATTGGAGTTTCGTGCTTATTTTAGATAAACATTCGAAAGCTATGAGAACAAAATTTGAACGAAATCCAGATTTATTCACTCTTGATATTCTATCGGCAGAATTTCCCAATAATTGCAGAGACGAAGCACCCAAATTATTAAAAGGACTTCAAGCAATTT
>JABSPQ010000204.1 GCA_013214205.1 Flavobacteriales bacterium | reverse complement strand
TGCTTTGCAAAATCACCATCAAGAACCACCACTACACAAAAAAGCCATTTTATAGCTTCTATCGGAGCTTTCAATCGGTTTGAATTGATTAAAATGAGGAAGGGTAAAAATCATTTTTGCCTAAAACGCTACATAAATATTGTGGCAATGAAAAAAGCAACAACCGAAGTACAACAGTTATTAACACCCAATTTAGCAAAAGTGGCTTAACGATGCGTAAATAAGTAAGTATGATTGTAATATTAGGCCCCACGGCTTCAGGCAAAACAAAACTAGCTATAAAGCTGGCTAACAAGGTGAATGGAGAGATTATTAGCGCCGATTCCCGACAGGTTTACCGCAGAATGAACATTGGGACAGGAAAGGACTTGGATGAGTACAAATCTATACCTTATCACTTAATAGACATCGCAGAACCCGGAGAAGAATATAATCTGTTCCGATATCAAAGAGATTTTCATAAAGCGCACACATATATATATAGTTTAAACAAAAAACCTATTATGTGTGGTGGTACAGGAATGTATATAAGTGGCATTTTAGATGGTTATCAACTAGTAGATATTCCGTTTGATGCTGAACTTAGAAGTTCTTTGGCTGATAAAAAGGAAGATGAATTAATTGAATTACTCAAATCTTATGGGCCTTTACACAATTCAACTGATACATCTTCTCAAAAAAGACTAATTAGGGCCATTGAAATCGCTAATTATTCGAAGGAACATACTATTAAAGAAAACAACTTCCCTCCTGTTCCCGCTAAAATATTTGGAATAGATATTCCAAGAGATGTATTAAAAGAAAGAATTACAACCCGACTCAAGTTCCGACTTGAGTCGGGTATGATTGAAGAGGTAGCTTCTTTATTAAAAGGAGGCCTTACTCCTGATGAATTAAAATTTTATGGATTAGAATATAAATTCGTTACCCAATATTTAAACAATGAAATAAATAAGAACGATTTATTTCAAAAATTAAACTCGGCCATCCATCAATATGCTAAAAGACAAATGACTTGGTTTAGAAAAATGGAAAAAGAAGGTCACTATATTCATTGGCTAGATTATAAATTATCCATTAAAAACGCCGTCGAATTAATTGAGAAGAAAGCTTTCAAGGCATAATTCCCCTTTTTGAACCTATAATTAGGTATATCAGCGTAGTAACTTATCTAATTCTCACACCGTTAAAGAAGGTGTAGGAAATTCGTTTCCTTTCAAATTCTCTCAATGCTTGTTTGGTTAGAATACAGGGACCCATGGTCCCTGTATCTTTTTCAGCGTATAGCCACAATTAACCTTTAATCAACTAATCATCTCAAATACAAGCAATTACGCAATTACACATAGTAACTTATCAGAATCCCATCCCGTTAAAGATGATGAAGGAAATTCGTTTCCTTTTAAATTCTCTCAATGCTTGTTTGGTTAGATAACGAGAGACCTTAGGGTCTCTCGTTTCATTTTACATATTTACCATACCCAAACAAACCTAAAGAATCTGGTTATTAGCTTTTCTGTTTTATTTCATCTTGATCACTTTACCTGGTTATTACAATGACGTGATCTGGTAAGTTTAATACCTCCTGTTCCTCCTAAAATCCCAAATTCAATATCATCATCTATTCAAAATCCAATTCATACAATTAAAAATTAAGCAAATTAACGCAGTAACATATCTAATTATCATTCCGTTAAAGAGAATAGGAAATTCGTTTCCTTTTAAATTTTCTCAATGCTTGTTTGGTTAGATAACGAGAGACCTTAGGGTCTCTCGTTTCATTTATCACCCTTAGTAGCTCCTCGAGCTTCGTAGCTTTAGCGAAGTACAGTACTCGTCCTTCCAATCTTACCAAAGTAGCGTATTGAAAAATCCGACAGGATTTAACACCGACGAAAACATACAACACACCCTACAACTTTTTTCATTTAAAAATTAAGCAAATACACTCAGTAACATATCTAATTATCATCCCGTTAAAGAAGATAGGAAATTTGTTTCCTTTTAAATTCTCTCAATGCTTGTTTGGTTAGATAACGAGAGACCTTAGGGTCTCTCGTTTCATTTATCACCCTTAGTAGCCAAAACAAAGTAGAGTATTCATCCTTCGAAGCTTCTTAGATTTTCTATAGTTTTCTTTAACATTCGTAGCGTTTTCTAGGAAATAATGTAACAGGATACAACTCGAACTAAAACCACACAATACACCCTACGACTTTTTTCACTTAAAAATTAAGCAAATTCACACAGTAACATATTTAATTATCATCCCGTTAAATAAGATAGGAAATTCGTTTCCTTTTAAATTCTCTCAATGCTTGTTTGGTTAGATAACGGGAGACCTTTGGGTCTCTCGTTTCATTTATCACCCTGCGTAGATAAAAGCAAACTAGTGTATTCATCTTTCGAAGCTATTGCAAAGCAATTAGCGAGGCAGGATCTCCCCCTTCGGCGTCTTTTCTAGAAAATGATGTAATAGGATACAACACCGATTAAAACCGCTCCATAACTTTAATCATTTAAAAATTACACAAATTCACGTAGTAACTTCTGCTAATATGATCCCGTTAAATAGGGTAGGAAATTCGTTTCCTTTCAAAATTCTCTCAATGCTTGTTTGGTTAGAAAACGGGAGACCTTAGGGGCTCCCGTTTCATTTTTCACTCTTAGTAGCTATTGCGAAGTAGGGTATTCACCCTTCATAGCTCCTCGATCTTCGTAGCTTTAGCGTAGTAGGGTAAACACCCTTTGCAGCTTGAACAAACTAAGCCAGCCCCACCCTACAGTGAACAGAAATAAATAGTATAATTTAATCGAATACGCTATTCAGGCAACGCTAGGAGCGTTAAAGTATTTTTCTTTTACAATTTTTCCATCCTTCCAATTGTGGATTACAACAAAATTAAAAGAGCGAAGTCCAATTCTTTTCATCTCCGCATTTATGTCCCATTCTACAATAGAAACATCATTATCTAGAGCAGCACTCCTTACCTCTATGTTTTTAACTTCTATGATAGAGTCGCGTAACCTTCTTCGGTTTTTTAAGTTCTTGTCCTTTCCTTTTACAATGCCATGCCTCTGATCTATTACAAGAATAGTTTCATCATAATATTTATCGAAAGCCTCTACAAATTTATTGCTTAGAATAAGCGAATAAAAATCATAAAAAACCAACTCGAATTCCTCTTTACTTTTTCCCATAACTCAAAAGCCCGCAACTGCTTGTATTAAATCTCAATAATATGTTCAATCTAATTATTTTCTTTTAATTTATCAGCAAATACCTTTCTAAACCTCTCCACTTTAGGTCCAACAACTGCAATGCAATAGCTGTTTTCGGGATTGTTTAAATAATAATCTTTGTGATCATCTCCAGCCACATAAAACACTTCATACTTCGTAATCTCTGTTACTATCGGGTTGTCCCAAGCACCAGATGCATCTAAACTAATTTTTGTTTCGTTAGCTATTTGTTGCTGCTCGTCATTGTGGAAAAAAATAACAGAACGGTATTGCGTTCCTCTATCTGCACCTTGCTGATTTAGTGTAGTAGGATCGTGCATTTTCCAAAATACAGAAAGTAAATCCTTATACGATATCACCGTTTCATCAAAAGTAATTTGACAAACTTCGGCATGCCCTGTAGTACCCGCAACAACATCGTAGTATGACGGATCGGCAGAAGCGCCTCCAGAAAATCCCGACTCTACATTGGCAACTCCCTTCAAGCCATCAAACATGGCTTCCACACACCAAAAGCAACCCATTCCAAATGTTGCCTTCGATCCCTTTTCGTCATTCATAGTACTTGGTTTTTGTGCTTGCGTGCACGAGAACAATATTAGAAAAATAAACATTAGTAAAGGCTTTAAATGCCCCTTCTTTTGCATCTTTTTATTGAGCGAAATAATTGTATACTTTGCCTTTAAATTCATTGCCGTTTTCGTCTTCGTAAATTAATTTATCTGGTTGCTTATCAAATTTAATCGAACTAGGTTCTAAATTAACATATCCGTTGTAGCCTTCAATTGATTTATTAAGTATTAATGTATCATTACCAAAAACTATCTTTTTTATAATCAATTGATTGCAATAAAAATTATACACTTTAATTACTTGCTCTTCCTGCTCATAATACCCTATTAAACCCAGGTGTTTCATTGGTATGGTGTCGCAATTACTTATTTCCTCTTCATACATATAATAGTTGTTATCATTCGTTTTTTCGAGCGAAGCAACCCCTACCCTAACCTGCTTAGCGTTGCCCTTTAAAAATTGATCGTTAAAAGCATACCACGGAAACTCCATTCGCAGTATCTGCTCATATTTTTCAAGTTCGCCACCATGTTTACTCATCAAGTCATTAATGTAGTCTGGGTTACTAAACTCTTTTAAATAATGAATGTACTTGTTTCTAAAATCGGCATTGTTCAACAAATACTTCATCATATAATCGCCCATTGCATCGTCGTAGCCGTGCACTGTGGTTTTATGTAAGCCGTATAAATTAACTGGAAACGAATGAGATTGCTCTCCATTGTTACTATAGGAATCGTAGGCTACCGGCTCAATCAATTCTGTATCTGGATTGTAATAAAACCTTAGGTTGTGAAATATAAAACCGTGGGCCGCCTTAGCAATTTCGGTAATTGCGTAGAATTTGGCCATTTTATCAAAATCAAATATTTTATCGTAGCCACCTTTTAAAAATTGAAATTGCCAAAGTAGCTTTTGAGCTTTTTCGACCTGGCTTACCAATGCTTCATTGTTTTTTATTTCGCTATTATTAAACGCCAATATAGGGCTGGCCGCTTCGGCGGGTACAAAGCCCCATTCGTTTTTATTCTTTATTCTGTTCCAGTTCCGCGACCATATAGCACATTCATCAAACTTTAAAATAACACCTTCAGTTCTATTGTTATTTCGAAGCATTTGTTGCGAAAAATGTTCTTCTTTCACATATAACCCCATCGTGTCGCCATTCAGCCTTAAGTTTACAAAATCATATTGCGAGGTTAAAACCCCTTCATCCTTCATCCATTTATGAAAAAGCCATTCATTTAGGTAGTCTCTTCTATCTGGGCTTATTAAAGAATACGATGCCAATTTATTTTCAGCATCATCAGATTTAACTCTAAACGACCATTTCTCACCAATTAAATGATCCGTCCAATCGCCTTTTAATCTCAATTTAGACTTGTTGGCAACACTATCGGTTAAAACAGATGCAGCAACCCATTTCTTATACTTTTTAAGAATCACGTACTGCTTGCTTGCCTCAAATCTCATTTTAGAAATTTGATAATTCTCTTCTTTCCCCAATTCAATATCAATACTGGGTAGCTCCTCATTGCGTTCGTATTTAAAGTCAATATATTTCTCCACTCTAAAATCGTCAAAATTCACATTCTCTTCTGAATCGTTCCAACAATGTATTTTAACAATTCCTTTAGTGTATTTAGGCATCATAAAATCCAACCGAAGTAGCTCCCACCCTGCGTTCTGATCAACAGGAATAAATGAGCCCTGAAATTTAGAATTGCCTTTATTGGTTTCGCAGCTTATCGTTAAAATCCCTTTATTTTTTCTAGATCCCTTTGTTCTCCATACACTCGCTATGTAACGTGTATTAACCGCCACGTTAGAATCTCTAAAAGTAACTCCATACTGATTCTTACTATTTACAAGTACAGAATTGGTACCAGATTTAGATTTGTTTCGAATCAATCGGTCTTTAGAAAACGACATTTTGCCAATTACAATCTGCTTAGATTCATCGGCAAAATCATCAATAGATTCGAAATCGATTTCAAATACTTCTGCTTCTCGTTTTACGCTTTCTTGATTTTGGCAACTTGCCATAATTAAAAACAACGCGGCAACTACGGCCAAGTACATTAGATTATGTCTCATTCAATATTAATTCAGTCAACATAATTTTGTCGGTTTACCAATGCGCAAAAGTCTTCATTCAGCATTAAATAACCCTTTTCGTAACAAAAATAATATGTGTTGCCGGTTTTCGTTTTATAAATATTGGTAAAGTAATTAAAGTTAAATCCATTCGACAACATTTTGGCTTTTTTAACATTCGATTTGCCTGTTGGGTTTAGTTCTATTAAGATTCTTCGGTTTTTCTTTAAGATTCTGCTAACTGATTTTACATATGCCGATGCATCCGAATTCATCTTGTTGTTGTAGTTGTTTCTACAAAGATCGTTGCAGAACTTTTTATCTCTTCTTCCTTGAATTTCTGCTTGGCAATCCAAACATTTCTTTTCTATCATTTTTGTGAGAATTAATACTATTTGAGACTAATGATTGTTTGTTTTACAAAGATGAAATTATTTCTTGATGAAATTTACTGTTACAATCGAAAATATTGACTCCAATATTAAAGTGTTTGTTAATTTTGTAGCTGTTAATTTAATGAGTTAAATGAAGTCGTTTATAGAGAACTTTCTGATTATTGTAGTCGTTACGGCTATCGCACTAGAGATATTGCCTTATTTTGCAGCACCTTACATGTTAGATGCCAGTTTTTCCCGTTCGCAGTTTTCAACCGAATTGTTTCATGCTTCGGTTGATAGTGTTGCCATAATAAACGACACAATTGACACAAATGAAGACAAATATATCAGCGATCATATTTTACACCCCTATTTAGGCTTTGTTGGTACGCCACGAAAATCATATAATAAATTTGGCTTTCCAGGGCCGGATCCTATTACTAAAGTATCCGAGCACACCTTTAACATCTGCATTACTGGAGGATCTGTTGCAAAAGGCGTTTTTGAACATTCTAAAGATCACTTTATTGAGATTTTACAAACGCAAGACTTTTTTAAGGATAAAAAAATAAATATTGTTTTGTTGGCTTTAGATGGTTTTAAACAACCTCAACAATTATTGGCGCTCAATTATTTTTTATCGCTTGGTGCTCAGTACGATTTGGTTATTAATATAGATGGCTTTAGCGACATCGTTTTCCCTTACAGCGATAATTTACCAGATAACGTTTACCCTAACTATCCTAGGCATTGGAATATGTATTCGCGCAAAAAGATGAATACAAAGGTGCAGGGGCTTTTAATTAAAAAGGAAATTATTGAATCGAAACAAGATCTTTGGCAAGGTATATTCACCAATTCTATTCTCCAATACAGCAACTTTGGTTTATTGGTTTGGAAATCGATGAATGATAAAAGCAGGATTGAAAAAGAAGAAAATAAAAAAGATTTGCGAGATGCTTTAAAGAATTCGGAATTTGGATATCAATCTGCAGGGCCTAAATACACTTTTAGCGATACAGCTACATTTTTTACCGATCAAGCAGATATGTGGATGAATTCTTCAATACAAATGGGAAAGCTAGCGCAGTCTATGAATTTTGAGTATTTCCATTTTATACAGCCCAACCAATACTATTTTAACTCGAAAGAGTTTACCGAAGAAGAACTTTTAACAGCTTACACAAAAGGAACTTCTCGAGTTAAATCGGCTGTGGCACTTGGGTTCCCTTTTTTAATTGGAAAGGGGTTTGAATTAAAACGAAACGATGTTAATTTCTACGACCTTACCATGATTTTTAAAGATGAGAAACGAACGGTTTATCTAGATCAATGTTGCTTACTTAACAAGATTGGTTACGACATAATTACCGATGAAGTTTGCGGCAGAATCTTCGAACGTCAAGCAGAATTCGAATAGTTTCCATTTTATTTCAAATTATTTTTCAATTTCAACTCTCCACAACCAACTGACAACCTGACACATAAACGTTTGCAAACGTTTATAGTCGACTATAAACGTTTAATCACCGACTAGCTCACCCATCCTTTCCAACATTTGCACTTTCAATCAACAATCGATATCCGGTTAGCGATTATGTAATTTTTGTTAAACGTTAAAATCAAATACTATGAACAATTTAAGAAACAGAGTGCTTTTAATTGGAAATTTAGGAGCAGACCCAATTATTAAATCTTTAGGAAATAATAAAATGCTCGCCAAGTTATCTCTTGCAACTTCTTATTCTTACAAAGACTCAAATGGCAAAAAAACAACGAATACCCAATGGCACAATTTAATTGCATGGGATCACCATGCTAGGTTAATTGAACAATTTGTTAAAAAGGGTAACGAAATCGCTATTGAAGGCAAACTAACACATCGTAAGTACGAAGACAAAGAAGGTGTATCGAGAGTTATTACGGAAATAGTAATTAACGAGTTGATGATGCTTGGGGCTAGAAAATCAGAATAACCTATTAAATAAATGTTGGTGCAAAGCTGTATGATTGTGACATACAGCTTTGCCTCAACTCAATTTACATCTTGCTATTTAGCGTACTCAGAACCTTCCTGCTCTTCCGAAATACATTTAGACAATACCGTGTTCTGCATTACTTTAGTGGCCGGAGCACCCGATGCTAATGTTAATGAGCAATTTAATGCAGCAAAAGCTTGTCGCGTTCTACCTCGCATCATTTGATAATGTTCCCACCCCGATTTATCTGGGCCATGCTGATAATAATGTGCTCTCCAATTGGCTTTAAATCTTTCGCTAAGCATTACAAATTTTGCCAATTCTATTCTATCGTTTGGTTCAAAGTCGGCAAGTTGTCTACATATATCTTCCATCATACCATCAACTTCTCCTGGCGAAAGCACAATTGGTAAAGGGTACTTTTCTGTTAAAACGATAGGCGTTGCTGATTCATTATATTCAACAAACTTCTTAGGCGTTACATCTTCAATTCCTTGCCCAGGATTAAAGCATTTTTCCATCATCGTTATAAAATTGTAATTAGGCGAAAAATCTAGCACTAAATGAACTCGATGACTATCACTATCATTAATTACCGAATGCATTTCCCAAGTATTAAGCATCCAAGGTTCACCTGCTTTCATGTTAATTTCAACATCACCACACAAAAACCTAACCTTATCGGTAGTTATAATTGGAATATGAAGCCTCCCTCTTTTATACCAATGATAACTTGCATCTCTGTGTGCGGGTATTATATCGCCAGGTGCAATTCTCATCAGCCTAGATCTGCCAATTACTTGACCAAACCCTGCAATAACCTGTTTTATATATGGACACCTATCTAATGCTGGTGTTGTGAGCATTGGGCCAACGAATTCCTCGTTTATTTCTCCCCTTGTGCTAATTAATTGAATGGCTGTGTTGCCTTTATAAGCCTTTTCGCCCCTATCGGTCCATTCATCTTCAGGAAATGCGTCAACCTCTTCTTTTAGCCTGTCTGCGTCAAATTGAAATGGCAAACGGTAGAACTCATGTTTAAACAGCATGCTTATATATTTTGTTTGAATTTAGAAGTACAAGATATGAATTTCCGTTTTTAATTATTAAGCTCTTAAACAAAAAAAGTCCTGCTTATGCATGTAGCATAAGCAGAACTTTTTTAATAAGGAACCCACACAAGCAAGGATTAAAAACCTCTAAAATCTAATAAATGTATGGAGGTGCTAAGTAAATTCGGTAATCCACTGTCTCCCGAAAGAGATTCATTGCTGAATTGCGGCCCGCCCTTGCTTACCCAAGCTTTTCTCCAAAGTATAGCCTGTTAAGTTTTTAAACAAATAACCTGCATGGGTTGTACTTTAATATCGTATAAAAAGAACGTTTTCTTTATTGTATCAATTATAGCTAATGTACGATCAAATTTCAAACAAGTTAAAAAAATTGAAAAATAAATTATAAAAAAAGAGCCCTACATCAGGGCAAACGCATTTAAACTTTTAATAGAATTTCGAGATACTGACTGTCCCACCCTGCTTTTTTTCTTTTGGACTTAATTCCCATTTTGCAAGTTTTCTCTTGTTTAGCAAGGTTTAGCACAATTTTGTTAATCAATGAAAAATTTCGGGAAGCGTTACCTTTTCTTTTCCTGTTGAAGTCTTCATTAAATGCTACATCTAATGACCAATGCAATTTATTTTCAATAGCCCAGTGACTTCTAATTATTTGTTGAAGCTTTTTAGCATTTTAAGACCGTTGCAAGGAGTACATTTCAATAATTCCGGGCAAATAACACACTTAAATATCTGAATATAATACACTTAACATACATCCTTAATGTATGAAATTAGAGAAATCCCCGACCTTGGCAGATAGTTTTTGTGATTTAAGAACAAGAAAGATAAAGACTACATTTTTCACACAAATGAATACACTATTAG
>JABSPQ010000203.1 GCA_013214205.1 Flavobacteriales bacterium | reverse complement strand
TTTATATAGAAGTCCAGGGATACTTGCGTCTAATTGAGGAATCTAACAAGAAAATAGCGCAATAAATGGCGTTATGCTCAAATATTAACAGGTTGAAAGATCAATATTGAGCAATATTTCCAATAAATAAGTCTATAATTCATTTGTTAGGCTTTTGCAACAGTCTTTATTTATTCCAGGAAAACGTTCATAATTGCTTGATCAGCTAAATATTTATGCGGGATTTTTTTCATTGTTCTTCCAATTGACTTGATTGGCCTTTCGCACTTTTCAAATCCATTTCAAGTTGAGTTCTCAACCCCAAACTATTTATTTCGGATAACAGCTCATTCAGTTTCTCTTCGTTATTGCCCATGGCTAAAAATTGAGCAATCCCAGCAACGGATTCGTCTTTTAATGCAGGATTGGTTAATTGTCGGGCCTGCGCAATTGCCTTTTCAAAATCCTGATCTACCCAGTATCTTGCAACACACATTAAACACTGCCTAGGTAATTCTAAATTATAATTATTTCTTACTTTGTATAATAATTTGAATGCTTCTTCTGGTCTTAATTTACCCACGAACGAAAAATGTCGCGTATCCATTGATTTAGATCACCATCGTCGTATCTATGCTGCCATACTTGCTCCAACTCCTCATCCGTCATGTTAATTCCAAAAGTTCTAAGAGCCTCATATTGTTTTTTAGGATCTTCAATGTCTTGAAAGGATTGAAACTTCTCGAAGAGTCCTTTATCGTCCGCTATTTCTGGCCACCTGCTGCTATCGTTGCATGAGTTAAGCAAATACAAACCACCAAAGAGCAATAATAAGCTGTTCATTTTTAGCATACCGAAGTATTTGTTCGATCTCGACTTTGAGATCATCGTTAGTCGGTTTCTTGTTTGGATATAGCTAAAACCACTTACTAATCGCGCAGCGGTAATGTTACTTACGGCATCAATAATTTCTTTCGAATAATCTAAGGCATTAGTGCCTTCTATAATGAGTTTGTCGTCTACCAAGTATTCATGGTTTTCTGAAATTGTGTTTTTATACATCCTAATAACTGGATTGAGCCACAGTACCCATGTAAGCATTTCGGCAAAGAGAATATCTAATGTATGTAGTTGTTTAGCGTGTGCTTGTTCGTGTATTAACATGGTGTACGAGAGCGCTCCTTCTTCAAAATGAGTTTTGGTTACGAACAAATAATTTAAAAAAACTATATGGTCGAATTTCTCTATCTACCAGCACTATTTGCATGCCTTTTACTCTTGGTCCTTTTTGTTTTAGGCTGCTCTTAATAAAGTTCAAATTCCAGATAAACCTACCTGCGTTGTTACACCTAATAAGTAAATTATTAGCATGATTAATGGCAATGGATTTACTCCTGATTCACTTTCAATGGCTCCTTCTGCAATTGAGCTAAATCGTTCTATACAGTCCTTTTCCGACTCAGAAAATCCCTCATGTATTTTTTGGAAGCGGTTGCCTGGTTGGGTTTAGCGTCTACAACTTCTATAGCAACAACAGTGGCTGGTGCTACAGAAGTCTGTGCTTGGTTTGGTTCTATATCTATTTTAACTAATGGCGACACTAATGACAATACTAATGTGGCTAGTAGAAAATATCGGGTAAATACAAAGTGTTTGCTCTTTTTAAGGAATAGCAAATAGATTGTATAGGAGATCGCTAATAATACTGTGGACTGCAGAATGTAAATGATCATAATTATTCTATCGTTTTGGTCTAGGTTCTTGGTTTACTAATTTTTTAACTGACTCAACATTTTATTCAATTCGATAATTATTTTTTCTTTTTGGTTGCGATTTTATTGTTCACCAATTTTTTCAATTCGTTTAATTGCTCCATTGTTAGGTCGCCATCTTTGGTAAAAAAGGAGGCGAAACTTGCCGCGGAGTTATCGAAAAAACGTGTGATCATACTATTAACTTGGGTAGAGAAGTAATTCTCTTTTTCTAAGAGTGGGAAATAAAGTTTATCTCTTCCCGATTTCTCGAATCCAACATATCCTTTATCGCACATTCTACTTAATACAGTAGACACAGTGGTTGTTGCAGGTTTTGGATCGCCGTATAAACCAACTATGTCTTTTAAGTATGCCTTGTCTAACTTCCATAGATATTCCATAATTTCTAATTCGGAAGTATTTAATTGTTTTGCTTTCATTTTAATCAATTATTCTAGACTTGTAGTCCTTTATCTACAATTGTAGTTGTTAATTTTCAATTGTCAAAATTTTCCGCAATAAATATTAGCAGACATTTTCCCTTTTAATGTTACATTTTACGAATCGCAACCTCTACTGTTAATTTTTTTAGAATATTTTAAGGGATGACTGTTTAATTTATCAGTTATGCAGAAAAAGAGCAGAATGTTATACGCTATAACTTCCTTGTAAGCAGTGTTTTAGATTTAAATTCTGCTTACAAGGAATAAAGCAGTGTCTTTTTTCAAATGCTTGCATGCCAAACAATTTACTTATAACTTACTGGCTGTTAAGCTTAGGATCGTCTTTAAGCGAGTTTGCAAAGGACGGTTCTAAACTACTCTCCACAAGTATTTTAAACAAAAAAACAAACAATATGAGTACAAACAAACTTTACTTTACAATTCTGGTTGCGGCCTTATCAATGGCATTTATGCCCTCTATGGTAAGAGCACAGGGATTTCATCCTTGTAAAACAAATGAGAATTACGATAAACTTGAAAAGTCTAATCCTGACTTGTACAAGCAATTGATGGATGAACGAATTAAGCATAAAGCTGATATTAAAGATAGATTTGATGGGGTAAGAATTCGGAAAGCTTCTACTATTTATGTTTTGCCTATCGTTTTTCATATTATTCATAATGGTGGTGCTGGAGAGATTCCTGAATCTGATATACTAGAGACAATGGATATGTTGAATGAAGACTTTGGAGGGGCAAGTCCTTATATAAATGACATAGATCCAGATTTTGCTGCACTTTATGGTGATATAGGATTTGAGTTTAGACTTGCTCAAATAGACCCAGATGGTGGATGTAGCAATGGAATTAATTATTATCAAAATGCTGATCATTACGATGACGATGAGGGTGGCCTAATCGAATGGGTACAAAATCAGTGGGGAAATCCATGGGCGTATAATGAGTATGTAAATATATTTGTTGTAACAAGTCCAGGTGATGCGTATGCTTACATAGCCAGTAAAAACAATAATTCCACTGGAGTTGTAGTGCATTACGGATACCTTGGAGCAAAGGGAGTTGGAAGTCCAAGTACAGATGAAAGGTCTTGGATGACGCATGAGTTAGGCCACTTTTTTAGCTTAGCACATACTTGGGGAAATGGTGAGGATGCAGGAAATGGCGGAAATTGTGGGAGTGATGACGGCTTTGCTGACACACCAGAAACAATTGGTACGTACGATTGTGTTAGCCAAACTACATGTGATGGCAATAAGGATATGATTCAAAATGTAATGGATTATACACAATGTGCATTTTTCTTCACACCCGATCAGAAAGCTGCTATGGTTACATCTATTACTTCAAATGGACATAACAACATGTATTCAGCATCTAACTTAATTGCTACAGGTGTACAAGATCCTTACGTTTATGCAGATATTTCGGGTTGCGATGTTTCTTCTTGTACCATCACTACAATTTGTAATGATCCAATTAACGGTTCTGCATCTGTAGAAGTTAGTGGTGTTGGTTCTCCTTTCGATATTGAATGGTCGAACGGTGCAACTGAAACAGGGCTTGCAAGTGGTGCAACAAATACACAAACAACTTTGGCTTCGGGTACGGTTACTGTAACGCTTACAGATGACAATAGCAATACAGCAACATGTACAGCAACTATTTCTAGCACACCAGAAATCACGCTCTCGTCTATACCAACAGATGCTTTTGATTGTGGTGTTGGTTGTGATGGTTCTATTGCTTTAACGGCTTCGGGTGCTGGCATTGGTTCAGCTACTGTTCAGTTTAACACAACTGGTTCTGGCGATGACGGAGAAGCTAATATGGCGGACGGCGATTGTAATAGTGATGCTTTTTACATAGATTTTATTCCTAATCTGTCTTATGCAAATGTTGACGAAAACAGTATTGCTTCAATCTGTGTAGGCTTTACTCACCCAAGTCCGGCCGACCTTACGTTTAGTGTGGTTACCATAACTGGTGGTGGTGCGTATAAGTATTTAGATTTGGTAGAAGTTGGAGATATTCCTAATGGTGCAAACATTGATTATGCTTGCTTTACCAGGGATGCAACGGCGTCTATATCTACAGGAACTGCACCTTTTACTGGTGAGTGGAAACCAACAGAGGACTTTACCACACCTGGTTTTGACTTAGATGGTACAGTAACTACTAACTATTGGTATTTATCTGCATGGGATTGCGATGGCAACGGACAAACTGGTTCTATCGATTATTTTGAGGTTAACTTCTATGATGGAGCTGACAACACAGCGTTTGTTTGGTCGAACACTGATGCAACGAAAGATATAGCCGATTTGTGTTATGGAACTTACACTGTTACTGTAACGGATAACAATGGTTGTTCTACAACTCACGATGAAATGGTTGGATGTCCTGTTGGGATTGAAGATAGACTTGATGAGGATACCAAGATCTATCAAGATCGTCCAGGACGAATTAAAATCACAAGCAAAAACACTGTTGAAAGTGCTAGCGTTTATGATTTAAGTGGCAAGTTGGTTTTTAACGGTCAGGTGAGAGACAATAACATTAGATTGTCTGAATCTAGAGAAGGGATGCACCTTGTAAAAATCAATACTGCTAATGGTAGTATTGTAAGAAAGGTGGTTTTAACAAGGTAGTTACCCTACCCTGTTAGCTTAGTTTTTCTAAGATTAACACTATTTATAATTTGAAAAAGAAGGGACTTGTTCCCTTCTTTTTTTTTCGCTCAAGACGAAGAATACCTTTTTGGTTGGTAGAGTTACCTGTAGGAACCCGTGTGAGCACATCTTATTCCCTGCGGCTCAAAAAACACACCCATGCAATAACTGGAGCAGCTAATAAATTCGAGACAATTTTTATAAGGCCGCTTTGTTAATAATTCCTCTTAATTCTATTTCCTTTTCTAATGGAGTTAAATACCCTAAACTGGAGTGCAACCTGCTTGTATTATACCAATTAATGTATTCGTTCACACAGTCGTATAATTGCTCTGAAGATTCA
>JABSPQ010000202.1 GCA_013214205.1 Flavobacteriales bacterium | reverse complement strand
TAACCATTCTTTTTTTGTTTCTCCAAAAAGTTCGATTTCTGTCCACGAATCACATCCTGAAATTATTGCTGATACTGTTTGAAAAATAATAGCTTCTAAATTATAAAGTTTGGTACGGTTAATTCTAGAGTCTTTCAAAACAGAAAAAACAGCCTAACGGATTTTCAGTCATTTTTACTTGCAAGATACTAAAAATCAGCCGACTGTACAAGTTTTCGGCAGTGTGTTTGACTGAATTTTAAACAGTTAATCGTGAACAATCTTCCTTTAGAATTGGGCTTATTTAGACCCGATTGCCCTGTAAAATAAGGGAGGAAAGCATTGCCTTTATATTTTTTGTAGAGGTTGTTGATGGTGATATTAATAGGGTCTTCTTTCGATATGATATATTTAAAAAATCTTCGATATTCTTCAATTGGGAGATTCATATTACCCACAGCATTCCCTTTGGCAATTGCCATTGATTGGAAAGAATGAATGTTCTTTCCAAGTTCTTGAAAATATTCCCATTCAGCTTTGTCGAGACGCTCTGGTTGAAAGAATTGTTGATAGAAATTATATCGTTATTCTAACCAATTCTCTTTCCCGAACCATTGGTCAGCAATAGAAGAGAATTCTTTTAGGTAACCCTCCAGAGAATCTTCATTGGAATCTTTCTTCATTACCTCAAATCCATTCCTTTTATAGGTGGTAAAACAATCTGTTTCCAGTCCACCTTTAAAGTATGCCTTGGGTTCTTTTCCAATTGCATGAAAATTGGCGTAAGCCATGATTGTCTTAGGTGGATATTTATCTCCTTTATATACTAAGTCATAGGTAGAAAATGGCTCGAATTCTTTAGGAAAACCGTTCACTTCAAAGTCTTCAATCCCTTTTAATATATGCTCTTCTTTTACTTGTGTAAATTCCATTAGCTTCTACTTGGTTTGAGATACAATAAATATACTCATTCTTTCGGTTTAACTTCAAGACAGCGTAGGGGTTAATACCCACTTTTCCTTATATTCACAATCCTTAAAGGATTATTGATTTCAAACAGAAAACCAAATGGCAAAAGCAGATATAGATTTTGAGAAAGAGTTGTGGGACGCAGCAAACGAGTTAAGAGGAGCTATATCCGAAAACAACTACAAGAACTACATACTACCCTTGGTGTTCTTGAAGCATTTGAGTGAGCGATACGACATTGTTTATGATGAATTAGAAAACCAACTCAATGATCCAGAATCTGAATACTTCACTAAAGACAAGGAAGAAAAGAAATATGTGTTGGGCGATAAAGACGAATACCGTTCGCGCTACACTTTTGTTATCCCAGAAAAAGCATCTTGGCAATATCTAAAAGACAACGCAGAACAAGACGACCTTAAAGTAAGGGTAGATGATGCTTTTGATGTACTTCAAGACTTACTCACTGATTACAATCCACAGCTCAATAACTTACTTCCACGAATATTTGTAAAGAGCGAATTGTCTGCAAAGCAAACAGGCGGAATTATAAACCTATTATCTCACCCTAAATTTTCTGAAAAGGAGAACCCCGAGAGCGATATTATTGGCCGTATTTACGAATATTATATTGGCAAGTTTGCCATGGCCGAAGGTTCTGGTGCTGGGCAATTCTTTACACCTGGAAGCATCGTTCGTTTGTTGGTAGAGCTACTTCAGCCCTACAAAGGTCGAATCTTTGACCCTGCATGTGGTAGTGGTGGAATGTTCGTGCAGAGTTTAAAGTTCATTAAAGAGCATGGTGGAAACAAAACCGACATCTCTATCTACGGACAAGAGCGAACTGCGCAAACATTACGATTGTGCTTGATGAATTTATTGCTTCGCGATTTAGCATTCGACATTCAATTAGGAAACTCTTTGTTGGATGATAAGTTTTCTGATCTCAAGGCCGACTTCATCATTGCCAATCCACCATTTAATGTGAGTGCTTGGCATCCCGAAGATTTACCAGATGGCGACCCTCGTTTGTTCGGACCCAAAGAGGAATTTACAACAGATGGTAGCGCCAACTATATGTGGATGCAAACTTTTTGGTCTCACCTTAGCGACACTGGTACTGCTGGTATTGTAATGGCCAATGGCGCCATGACATCCAACACCAAAGGAGAAAAGAACGTGCGAGAGCATATGGTAAACAACAGCATGGTAGATGCCATTGTTCGTATGCCCGACAAGCTTTTTTTAACAACGGGTATCCCTGCGTGCTTGTTTATTCTGAGTAAAAACCGAGACGGAAAAGATGGTAAACAACGAGAACGTACCAACGAAATACTTTTTATAGATGCTTCCAAATTAGGCACCATGGCTAGCCGTAAGCTTCGTGTGTTTGAAGATAACGATCTAACTAAAATTGCAGAAGCTTACCACAACTGGAGAACCCCAAAAGGCAAGTACGAAGATGTAGATGGTTTTGTAAAAGCAGCTTCAATAGAAGAGGTGCAAAAGCAAGATTATAAATTGACTCCTGGAATTTATGTAGGCACTGAAGCCGAAGAAGACGACGGAATTCCTTTCGAAGAAAAAATGGCTGGCTTAAAAACTCAGTTGTTGGAACAGTTCGGAAAAGGAGAGGAGTTGAAAAAACAGATTGTGGCAAACTTTGATAATATAGCCCAATGAAACAGGATGATATAAAAATATTCGACGAACAAGAAGTTCGAACTTTGTGGGATTCTGACCACGAAAAATGGTTTATATCAATAGTTGATGTAATAACAGTTTTAACGGATAGTGTTGATCCAACCGCATATTGGAGAAAGTTGAAGCAACGTTTAAAAGCCGAAGGAAACCAAACCGTGACGAATTGTCACGGTTTGAAAATGTTGGCCAAGGACGGTAAAATGAGAAAAACCGATGTTGCCGATACCGAGCAACTTTTTAGATTAATTCAATCCATACCATCGCCTAAAGCAGAACCATTTAAATTGTGGTTGGCACAGGTGGCAGCTGAACGTTTGGATGAATTACAAGATCCCGAGTTAACAATAGATAGAGCCTTAGAACAATACACACAATTGGGATACTCGGAAAGTTGGATAAACCAACGGTTAAAAAGTATTGAGGTTAGAAAGGAGTTAACCGACGAATGGAAAGCAAGAGACTTAAAGGAAGGGGTGCAGTTTGCTACTTTAACTGATATTATTTACAAAGCTTGGTCGGGTAAGTCTTCTAAAGAATACAAAGCGCTGAAGGGATTAAAAAAGGAAAACCTTAGGGGTAACATGACCAATACAGAGTTGATTTTAAATATGTTGGTTGAGGCCTCTACCAAAGATATTTCTAAGGCTACTAAACCTGGAACATTTAACGAAAGTAAAAAGGTAGCTAAGCAAGGAGGCAATGTTGCCA
The DNA here is from genome assembly GCA_013214205.1 of Flavobacteriales bacterium. Classification (GTDB taxonomy): domain Bacteria; phylum Bacteroidota; class Bacteroidia; order DT-38; family DT-38; genus DT-38. Next base: position 6,535 of record JABSPQ010000202.1, on the reverse strand, counting down.
AGGTAGCAATGAAAGAACTGGAGTCTAAAACGAGTGAGAAGGTAGTATCGAAACTTAATGCCAATAGCTACTTAGAGAAAAATAAGTTAGAAGAAGAAATAACTCCAAAAGCTTCAAGAAAGGATAAGAAATAATGAAAATGCTTAAACGAGTTAACAATGAATAAATGTAGAATTGTGACTTTAGGGAATAAAATGAATCGAAAGAGAATAGAATTAAAGAGTCAGATTGTGGCAAACTTCAATAAACTATAAAAATGGACAAAGGGCAACTATACAAGTCATTTGGGAATTTTGCTCGCAATTTATTGAATACCGAGCACGACTGTAATTTGATTTTTGGCTTACTTGCTACGGATGGGGGTGGCATCCAGTGGCCTGCACAACTTGTAGATGCATCGAAAAGGGTATACGCCGATATTCTTTATGATGAAGTTCGCGCTGAGAGAAAAAAGAAGTTTGAGTTTCTTCAGGATAGAATTGAGTCACCAGATCAATTCAATGCTCCATCGGTTTTTATTTTGGTTTTTAATCACATCATAGATAAAGAGGAAAAAGAATTTTATAAAGGCTCTACTAATATTGTGTTTAAAGCAATTTGAAGAAGTGAAAGGTATTATGGGTGGTTTTGATATTGAGGAAATCAACAAAATGTCGGCGGTAGACAAAATGAAATGGTCGAACAACTTGGTGAATACTTTATTGGCTACCGATTTGGTTACAGACGAATTTTTGAAAGAAGAAAAGAAACTGGCCGAGCTAGTAGCCATGACCAATTCAGACGAACGTATTTGGCCTATTCAAGAAGAAGTAGGCGTGATTCAAAAGATTAGACAAGTAATCCGAAAGATTAAATATCCTCCAGGAGCACAGCGACAAAAGAACGACAGAATAAAAGATTTGATTAGTCAATCTATAGAATCTCACGCCATCGTAGACCTAGCTCAAATGTACGACCTCGATAATATCGACATCTCCATTGTAGACGACAGTTTTCAGGCTATGGTGAAAGAAGAAGGAGAGGAGAACATTAAAATAGAAATACTTCGAAGAATAATCAACGACGAATTGAAAGTAAGAACGGCTAAGAACATCAAAAAGATGACCACCTTAAAAGACGAATTGGAGAAGGTGTTGAGCAATTACCATAAGAATAGTTTAGATTCTATCGCCGCCATAAAACACTTGCTAGACATCGCCAACGAATTTCAAAACGACGACAAACGAACCAAAGAACTTGGATTAGATACCGATGAATTGGCCTTTTATGATTTGCTAGAATCCAATCAAAAGCTCATCAACACAGAAGGACCAATTCAAGACCTGGTTCATTCGGTTGTAAAGTCTGTCAAGAAAAACCTCCAATTAGATTGGACCAAAAAGGAAGACGCCAAAGCTGCAATTCGCTTAGCCGTAAAGAAAGAATTAAAAGGTAAAGTGCCATTTTCGGAGCTAGACAACCTCCTAAAAGAAGTAATTGAACAAGCCGAAGGTCAGTTTAAAGAATGGCCGTTGATGGGGTAGTGATATTGGAAGTAAGGATAATTGTTTGAAATGGATCAAATTTTATTTATTGATATTGAAACTGACCGTAAAGGAAAGATAGTCGACTATGGCGCTTTGTACGGTGGACTTGAGCTGCATGAAAAGCACACTGCTCGTTTTGAAGAATGGATAAAAGAAGCAAAGGTAATTTGTGGTCATAATATTCTAAGACACGATATTCCAGAACTAAAAAAGATATTCGGAGAAGAAATATTCGAAGGAAAAGAATTTATCGATACCCTTTTGTGGTCACCTCTTTTGTTTTCCGAGAACCCGTATCATCATCTAGTTAAAGGATATAAAATTGTTAATGATACGGATGCAAATAATCCCCTGTCCGACTGTAAGCTAACCAAGGTTTTGTTACTAGATGAATTAAATGCTTTTAGTAAACTTGACGGCAATCTAAAGGAGTTATTATGGTACATGCTTCAAGTAAATCATGACTTTAATTCTTTTTTAAAACTGACCAATAAGAGAGCATCTAATTTTGATTTACTAGAAGTTTTAAACCAAATATTAAAAGGAAAAGTTTGCAGCTCTGTTGATGTTGGTTTGATTGCGAGAGAATCACCTGTTGAATTTGCTTATGCAATTTCGTTAATTAACCTTGACAATGATGAGTCGATTCTCCCATATTGGGTTAGGTATGAATATCCTTTAACAGAGAAAATAATAGAGAAACTTCGTTTTGCATCATGTGGTCTTACTAACTGTAAGTATTGTAACAGTAAATTGAATCCACGATTGGCCTTAAAGGATTATTTTGGGCATGATGATTTTAGGAAATTTGATGAGACAAGAGAAATTAGTCTTCAAGAAGAGGCTGTTAGGTCAGGCTTGCAGAAAGACTCTTTCGTCGTTGTATTCCCTACAGGAGGAGGAAAGTCTTTAACATTCCAACTACCTGCCTTAATGAGAGGGGAATCCACAGGAAGCTTAACTGTGGTTATATCACCACTAGTTTCTTTAATGAAGGATCAAGTTGATAATCTAGAAGAACGATTCCAAATCACAAAGGCAGTTGCGATAAATGGTTTGTTATCTCCACTTGAAAGGCAAGAGGCAATTGGAAGGGTAGAATCAGGTAGTGCTCACTTGTTATACATCTCGCCTGAGTCATTAAGGTCGCCATCTATTTACCGCTTAATTTCTTCAAGGTCAATTTCACGTTTTGTTGTTGATGAAGCTCACTGTTTTTCAAGCTGGGGGCAAGATTTTAGAGTTGATTATTTATACATAGCTGAGTTTATTAAAAAGCTACAGGAAGAAAATAATATTAGCAATATTCCTATTTCGTGCTTCACAGCTACTGCTAAACCACAAGTGATCGATGATATTAAAAAATATTTTTCAGATCGTCTCGGGCTTCAATTAAAGGAATACGTTTCAAAGAAGGGAAGAACAAATCTGTCTTATGAGGTAATCAATGTTGAAGACCCCGAAATAAAAATGGTACATCTTTTACCTCTTTTAAAGCAATGTGAAAAGCCTGCAATAATTTACGCTTCAAGAATCAAAACCGTAGAGATGGTAAGTTCTCTGGTGAATGAAGCAGGGTTTCCAAGTACCTTCTTTCATGGTCAGTTAGAGAAAGATCAGAAAAAGGAGAACATGGATTCTTTCATGGATGGATCGATAGATATAATTGTAGCCACTTCGGCTTTTGGAATGGGTGTGGATAAAGAGAATGTAAAAACAGTTATACATTATAATATTTCGGATTCACTCGAAAATTATATACAAGAGGCAGGAAGAGCTGGCAGGAACGAATCGATAACGGCTAAATGCTATATCCTCTTTAATGAATCAGACTTGAACAAGCATTTTAGTTTACTTCAACAAACTAAAATAAACAAGAAAGAAATTCAATCTATTTGGAGGTCGCTAAGAAAGCAAGCTAACTATAGAACCAAAATAAGTCAATCAGCACTGGAGATTGCAAAGGAGGCCGGATGGAATACTGAAATAAGAGAACTCGAGACAAGGGTAACAACTGCGATATCAACGTTAGAAGATCGAGGGTTTTTGAAAAGACGTCAAAACTCACCAAGAGTATTTGCCGATAGTTTAATGGTGCCAAACTTCGAGAAAGGGCTGAAGATTATAGTTGCAGCAAAGGGCTTGTCGGAGAGCGATAAACAAAATTGTACTAGAATTCTTAAAAGGATTATTACCGATGAGGAAGCCAGAATAGATTACCTCGCTGACAGAACAGAATTAAATATTTGGACGGTTCAAGATACCATTCGAATACTAAGAGATTTAAAAATATTAGGTGATGCTAAGGATCTTACAGCATTTGTTAATCTTAACAATAGGTCGAAAAAAGAATCCAAGAAAATTATTGGGAAGTATCTCGAGTTGGAAAAATTACTTTACAAACAGTTATCAGGAAGCAAATTCACCAAATCATCGATAAGGCAGATCAATCAAAACATGATAGATCAGGGAGCCAAGGAGACTTCTACCGAGATGTTGCTTAGGATCTTGAATTATTGGGAGATCAGAAGGTTTGTTTCAAAAAAACGAATAGACAGGCAGAAAGAGATTTATGAGATCTATTTAAAATCAGAAGAAGAATTAAAGGGCGATTTGTCCTGGCGGCACGAGTTAACATCTTCTACTTATGGCCTTTTGGAAAACTTTGCTTTAAAACAAAACAGTTCAAGTCAGAAGGAAGATGTACCAGTTGCATTTTCATTAATGGAATTGAAAGATTCCAATGTGTTTATGGGACAAGTAATAGAGCATAATTCACGACGATATGAATTAGTTCTTTTATTTATGAACCAAATCAAAGCAATTAAGCTGGAAGGTGGATTTATGGTTTCATATAACAGATTGAATATTGAGGACATAAAGTCAAAAGAGAGAGCCCGATTTACAAATTCGGATTATGAGAAAATGGCAACTCATTATGAGCATAAAACCGAACAGATTCATATCGTTGGGGAGTACGCTAAAAAAAGTATTGAAAACTATGAGTCATCATTAGCATTTGTGAATGATTACTTCACTCTTCCTTATGAGGATTTTTTAGCACAGCATTTTCCAAATAGAAAATCGGAGATAAGACGCCCTCTAACAGCAGAAAGGTTTAAGGAAATTATAAAAGAGCTAGACACTGACCAAACGAATGTTCTGAAAGATAATAAATCTGAAAACATATTGGTACTAGCTGGCCCTGGGAGTGGAAAAACCAAAGTGTTAGTTCATAAAATAGCAAGTTTATTGCTCCTTGAAGATATTAAGCCTGAACAATTTTTAATGTTGACGTTTTCCAAGGCGGCCTCCATGGAGTTTAAATCCAGAACATGGAAGCTAGTACCGGAATTTGCAGGTTTAGTTAAAATAACCACTTTCCATGGATTCTGTTTTGAATTACTTGGCCAGTTGGGTGATATAGAGAAGTCTGAAAATGTAATTAAGGAGTGCATTGAGGCAATAAAATCAGATGAAATAGATATCACATCTATTAAAAACAAGAGTGTGTTGTTGCTGGATGAGGTGCAAGATATTAATTCCGATGAATGGAAGTTGATTCAAACAATCATTGAGGTTGCTGGAAACCTTCGAGTTATTTCCGTGGGAGATGATGATCAAAATATTTACAGTTTCCGTGGCTCTTCAAATTCTTATATGGAAGCTTTTCAGGCAGATTATAACGCAACTAAATATAGTTTAGTTAAAAATTATAGAAGCCGGTCTGGAATAGTATCATTTAACAATCAGATTCTATCTAAGATTTCGGAAAGAATGAAATCTCAAGAATTGGTTCCAGCAAGAGCTACTCTGCAAGCCAAACTGAAATTGGTACGTTATGCTTCAAAATATTTGGTGAAGCCACTAGTAGAATCTATTTCTATATCAGGTTTAGAAGGCAGTAGGGCTGTGCTTGTAAGAACGAATGACGAAGCTTTACTCGTTAGCTCTCAATTAACAGAACTCGGTTTTAGAACAAGATTACTTGCTGGATTTGAGGGGTTCTCAATTTCTGTTTTAGTGGAAATTCGATTTTTCTCAAAAGAGTTGATGGATATGATAAACGAATCTGGCCTTATTCTGGAAAATGACTGGTTTAACTGCATTGATAAGTTTAAAGAAGTTTATAAGTCAACCCCGCATTATCAAACATGTCTAGAGATATTTATAAAATTCGATTTAGCATATCCTGATAATAAACTTTTGGTTGATTGGCGTGATTATATTAGAGAAATCAAAATGGAAGATGCTGTACATGCAGATTCTAAATCAATCATTGTTTCTACAATGCACAAGTCAAAAGGTAAAGAATTTGATCATGTTTGGGTTCTTGTAGAAGGTTATGATACTTCAGGGAATGATAATAAAAGGTTACTCTATGTTGCATGTTCTAGAGCAAAGGAATCATTGGAAATTCACACAAACGGATCTTTCTTTAACGATATTGAATCTAATGAATTGAAGATTTATGATAATGAGAAAGAAACATTTCCTCCAACATGCTACGAATTAATATTGAATCACAAGGAGATAAATCTCAATTCTCAAAAATATCCAAGTTCCTTACAAGTCATAGATCAATTAAAAACAGGAGATGCTTTAAAGAAAGACATCAAAATGTTTGGTGAAAGCGAAGCACTTGGGCTCGCCAAATCTGAAGGAGGAAATATGCTATTATTCTCAAGGAAGTTCAATGACGGTAAGTTTAAAAGCTTTCAAGCAAATGGATATGATATAGTTGGAGGCAGTGTAGAATATCTACTTTACTGGTACGATAAGGATGAAAAAAAAGAGTATAAGATTGTTTTACCTAGGCTTCGGTTCGAGAAGGTAGATAAATAAATTAAACCAATCCCGTACTAAACTGGATACGACGCTATCCTAGACCACCCTTCGGCGGATAAAACTGACCACCCCAGGACGCTTCAAAGTGACCACCTGCGACGGAGCAAAGTGACCACCTAAAACTGCGAAGAAAAATTATTGGCTGTTGGCCATCTTTGATT
>JABSPQ010000201.1 GCA_013214205.1 Flavobacteriales bacterium | reverse complement strand
TTATTACATTGTCTGTAATATCTGATAACCCTGTACACGTTACCTGAAAAGAACTGGCCATTAAGCCCTCCTGATAAATCTGCAATAAGTTTTCAACATCCATATGTAAATTTATCATTTATAACTGCGTAACATGAGTAATTTATACTCAATTCTATTTGGCATATTCTTTGTAATTGCATCGCAAACTAAACGAATAATATGTAATTTAGTTAAAGATTATAATCAAATAACTTATAAAATCATACCATGTTTAATCGAGGAGCAAAAATAGCAATCATTTCAGTAATTACATTCTTTACGTTAGGGATGTCGAGTGGGGTTCATAATAAAAGTGCAAAAGGCGGGGAAGTAGCTTTAGTATCCATCTTTATGAATAAAGAAATTGGTACCGACCAAATTGTTGGAATAGGTAAAGCGTTTAACGAACTTACTTATGGAGATATTTTTAATTACGAAAACTTAATGACTCAGGTTCATGGACGTGTGTTTGATGGTTGGATGAACAAACTTCCATTCGATATGAAGGCGGAAGCGGATGTATTTGCCACAAGTGGATATACGCCCAATTTGCTTGCAGATGTTAAAAAAACACGTATGTCGGTAACTAAGGTTTCTTGTAAAGGATACATTCCTATTCCTGAGGTGAACAAGAAAGTGCATATTAAAACAGCGGGTGCTTTGGGTCAGGATATTATGATTATTAAAATTCAATACGACTTAGTAGAAACCATATTAGATGATAGATGGGCTACCGCAAAAGTACAAGCCAGAATGCTGGTAAAGGTTGTTGACAGCGAAGGAAAAAAGGTATACAAGTTTGTACATACTGGTATTTCTACCAAAAATTTCACTTTCGATAATACCGATTTAAACGAAAGAGAACAAATTAGACCTCTTAGAGATTTATGTAAGGAGGCCACTACAAAGATGTTCGACACGATTGATGCTGGACTTGCTGCAGGAAACAAAGTTTACCAAAAGGCTCAATTGAAGCAGTAATTCTTTAGAAGTTCAAAATAAGAATGCATGCGGTAGTTATTAAACTACTTAATAGATATACAAATCGTTTCTCGATTAAGTATTGATAAAAGAACAATATCAGTACATACATAAAGAAACATTCAACAATACTAATCTGGATATCAGCAATTATACCGTAAGGTAAATTGTTGATGCAGGTTATAATTCCATTCAAACTTTTTACGACATAAAGCAGAATAGTTCCTACTACATCTCCCATGTAAGGCACATAACAAGTTGTAAAAAAAAACATTCCCAAAATAAGTATTACTCCTGCCAGCGGAATAATAAATAGATTAGAGATCATAAAGTACAGCGGAAACTGATGGAAATAGTACAACGATATTGGCAGTGTGCTTATTTGTGCAGCAATGGATACAGCAGTAATGGACCATGTATATTTTAGGATTACATTTTTAAATGCAAACCACTTTTCTACTTTCGGCTGAAAGATTACAATTCCCAATACAGCGGTATACGACAGTTGAAAACCTACTTCAAAAATCATATATGGATTTAATAGAAGCAGCAATAGTGCCGATGCAAATATGCTATTGTAAATATTGTTTTGTTTAAGCAGCACCTCCCCTAATATTATAAAACTAAACATGGTGGTAGATCTACAGATAGATGGAGAAAAACCAGCAATTGCGGCATAGGTCCAAAGTAAGAGCAAAAGCAATGTTGCTTTCACAAATTTGGCTTTGGGCCCACGTAGCATTAATTGCAAAACATAATTGAGGATCATATATATAATACCAACATGCAAGCCCGAAACAGCCAATACGTGTAAGGAGCCCGTTTCTGCGAATGCTTTTTTAATGTCCTTATCCAAATACTGTTTGTCGCCTAAAATAAGCGCAGATACAACGCCAAGGTCCCTCCCACCAAATCCATGCTTTTCGAATTGGGCTATCAGCTGATCTCTAAATTGAGATAGAAAACCAAATAAAGAAAACGATTGAGATGCCTCCTGTAGTTGCCAATCATCATTGCGCAAATATGTTCTAAAATGAACATGCTTTAAGGCCATGTATGCTTTGTAATTAAAATCATCGCCTGCTGCTGGTTCATCAAACGCAGCAAATGTTGCTTTTACTAAAAGATTATCTCCATACTTAAGCTTGCTATCATCCCCATGGTGCTTAACGTAAAACATGGCCTTACCCTTTGTAGATACCACAGCCCCTTCGTTTTTAACTTCCAAAACTTCTCCAACAAACCGTATGGTGCGTTTGCCTTGTTTGGGGAGGGCTGTTACGTTAACCAGATAAGATGCCTTAGCATTAATGTGTTTAGCAAAGTACTTATGCGATGTGCTTTCGTTGTGTAAGGTTGCCAAAACACCACCCAGCAACAACAAGCTAAGGTTTAGCACAACAGAAAAAAGCTGTGTTTTATAACTAGGAATTACAATTGCAGAAATTACAAGTAAGGCTATGGCCACTCCAACAGTAATAATTATTGGGGTTAGCCCTAAAAAATAGCTGGCCAATATACCTGCTACAAATGGAATAAAGAGCTTAATGTAAGGAGATGTAGTTGGAGAGAATTTCACTTGTTTGAGATGAAAGCGTGAATGAGTGTGTTTTAGAAGTTATAAAACGTTAGTTGTAGTATTCGTAAATCCTAGATCGTTGAATTGATTTTCTGTTTTTCTTTTTACCTGTATACGAAATCACTTTGGCAATTAAATGCTCCTCGTTGTACCTATATAGTTTTCTGCTTTCCAGTATTCCAGTATTCCTTTTAAATAAAAACGCGACTCCATAATCTGTCCGTGTACGTTGTAAATAAAGGCTGTACTGTCTTTGCTAATAATTGTCAGGTATTTTACAACCCCAATTTCGCTTGCAATCAAACCATCTTCATTGTATGTAAACAATCTAACCTTGTTAATAATGGTGTCGCTTTCAATGCGCAATAATCTGTTTTCTTTGTTGTAAACGTATCTGCTAAACCTGCCATGTGCCGAGCCAATTGTAACGCCGTATTCAGTATCAGTGGTGTCCAGCGCTCTTGTGTATTCCCACGAAACGCGGCCTTCTAAATTATCTTCTTCATGCGCCGACAAAATACCGTCTTTGTCATAATTGTCTTTTTCGTAAAGGAATTTCTTTTCCAATAAAATAGCCCCATGTCGTTGTGTAAACGCCTGACTGAAATAGGTGATGGACTTAATATTTTCACTTTTTATCCAAACAGCGTCGTGTACTTTTGCTTGACCAAAAACGCTAACGTTTATTAATATTAAACTACAACAGATTATCCAAACTCTCATTCTATTTCTACTTGGTTAACACAACAAATTCAACCCTACGATTTCTATTTCTACCCTCGTCGGTTTTGTTACTAACAAGTGGGAACTCTTCACCTTTTCCTGTCGCCAAAATTCTACCTTCACTAATTTCATGTTCAACTAAATAGGCTTTCACAGATCCACATCGGTGTTGCGATAGGTCTATATTGGTTTGCGCCGATCCAATGCTATCTGTATGGCCAATTACTTCAATTGTCATCGTTTCGTTTAGCTTCATAATGTCTAACACCCGGTTCAACTCTGCAAACGATTCCTCTTTTAAAATATCCTTACCCGATTCGAAAAAGATATTGTTTAACCTCACTGTTTGCCCAACCTCAATAGGTGTCATCAATAAATCTCTAGTTATTTCCTGATATCCCGCTTTTTCAGTTAAATCAATGTGCTCCGAAATCGGCATAAAGCCTTTAATCTCTGCAGAGAAACCGTACACATGGCCGTATGGTAATGTAATTTGGTACTTACCTGTAACAATATTGGTCCAAGCCTCACCTACTTCTTTACCGCCATCTTCAAGAATCTCATATGTAATTTTCCCGTTAAGTTTTCTATTCGATTTCGAATTATAAATTGTTCCGTTTAGCAACACAACTGGATCGGGTTTTACATCTTGTGGCAATTTAACCTTAATAATATCGCCTTTACCGAACGAACCCTTTTCAGAAATCATGTAGGCATACTCGCCCCTAGCATCAATAGAATAATAGGCTTCAAATCTACTAGAATTAATAGTTGAGCCCATGTTAACCGGTTCCGTCCAGTTTTGCCATGTATCGTCAATTCTTTTGGTCATGTAAATATCGTTTAAGCCATAACCACCAGGCCTATTGCTCGAAAAATACATCGTTACCCCATCCGAAGCTAAAAATGGCGTGCTTTCATCGTATGCTTGGGTATTAATAGAGGTTCCTAGCGGTCGAGGTCTTGTCCATGTTCCATCCTCTTTTATAAAGCATACAAAAATATTGCTCTCTGGACTGCCTTGATAAATACTAAAATAGACCAACAATGCTTTACAATCGTTAGACAGAAACCCACCATAATACATCCCTTGGCTCATTTTAGCGAGTCCCTTTATTTTCATAGAGTGTAATGGAGTCAAAGCATATTTAGTTTTTCGTGTAAGCGAAAATCCTATACCACCTTTTTTCTTCCCGTCCTTATAATTTCCTCTAACAATTACCGTGCTCCCACTAGGTGTAATGCTTTCTATACTATTAAAGTTATGCGTGTTAAAAGGTTGCCCCATACGTCTACCAACCGACCAAGTAGAATCTGCTTTCATTTCGGAATACCATATATCTTGACTCCCTTTTTTGCTTGAATGGTTGTCGGGATGATCTTCTCTTACATAATACATCGATTTACCGTCGGGAGAAATTAACGGACCAATCTCATTCCATCTCGAATTAATAGCGTCGCCTAAATTACTTGGGATGTTAATTTCTTGTGCTATTAAGGCCGATGAGATTCCAATAAAAAGGCATATAAAATATAATCTCATTTAATTATGTGGTTTATGGAAGACGGATAAAAGTATAAAAAGTCAACTTGTATTCTAATTTTATATTTTAGCGGCTAGTTAACGCAATACTTCAACCGGCCACGAAGTTATGAATAATATGTATGTCATCTTCACATCGCATAACTCATTTTTCATGCCATTTACGTAGTTTATAGCTCATGAGTTTTAAGTATTTATCAATCTGCTCTATTATTCTGTGTTCATTACAGCTATATGGCACAAATTATACAATAGAAAATGCATTGTTTAAATGCTATTCGTCCTCTTTTTCTGAGAATGCTATTGAGTTGCTAATCGAAATGAACAAATTCGAAAAAGCCCTAGTAGATTCGGGCGATTTAAAAGATGTTTCTGGTGCTTCCTATTTACATTTTTATCAGGAAATAGCAGCTAAAGATTCCATTTGGACAAGTTGCAAGTATCCTTTTATCGATTCTGGAATTACTGTTCAAGCAATGAAATTAATAGGAATGTGCAAAGCTGAGGTTGAAAAAAACAGACATTATAAAAGCTCTAAAGTATTTGAGCTAGAGCAAGAATTGTACTTATTGGGTTCCGACAGTTCTGCACCCTCCTCTCCTGCTGGTGTAGCAGCTGTTGTGCTATACGTACTTGATTCTATAGATATGGAGTTGCCTTATTACAAATTAAACACCATGATTACTTTGGCCATTAACCAAATGACGGTAATGGAGCGAGAAGAAATGTTGAACGAACACATGATTGATGTGTTGCTCACTAAAAATAAAGAGGTGTATTTAAACGACCAATTGGTATCTATTGACAGCGTAGCCAATAAGATTTTCGCACTCCTAGAGTATATCCCCGATTCCGATTTCGATAAGTATAAGATTAGAATTTACGCCAACCCAAACACCGATTTGCATTTTCTGCTTAAAGCGAAAAACGAATTAAATCGGGTTCCTTTAGATAATTTACTATTTGTTGTAGACAAATAAGATTAATTAACAATCCTCCAATTACTAAGTTATATGAAAACTGCTACTAATTAGCAGTAATCATAAACTCTGTTCGTCTGTTTGCTTGTCGGCCTTCATCTGTAGCATTTGTTTCTACAGGGGCTGATGGACCATATCCTTTAGCACTTAATCTATCTGCGCCAATACCTTTACCTACTAAGTACTTAACAACTGCTTGTGCTCTTTTTTCTGATAAAGATGTATTAGAAGCAACAGAACCAACATTGTCGGTATGGCCACCTAATTCAATTTTTAAAGCAGGCACAGATTTCATGAACTTAACCAATCTATCCAATTCAGCGTTAGACTCTGCAGTAATAACGGCTTTACCCGAAGCAAAGAATACGTTTCTTAAAGCAATCTTACTTCCAATTTTAATATTCTTTAACTCAATATCCTTGTTAACCAAGCTAAAGTCGCTATTGGCAGGTAAGTTGAAGTTTTCTGAATGGAACAAGTAACCATCTTTCTTAACAGCAATACCGTAGTTTTTACCTGAAGGCAACGACATTAAGAATTTACCACTTGCACTATTAGATTTCAATCTCGAAATAACAATACCCTTCTTGTTATCCACAATGTCGATATCCGCTTCTATAGGCTCTCTTGTTAACTCATCGATAACTCTACCCTTAAATACTGTTAAGCTCTTTTGTTCAACCTTAACTGCTTCTGCAACAAAGTCGTCTTTAACAGGCTTAGCAATACTTGCTAAAAGCAAATCTTCCGTATCAATTAATGGCGGTTTCTTTGGGCCGATAAACGTTACTTTGTAAATATCCATTCCACCTTTACCACCTGCTCTGTTAGATGCGATGTATGCATACTTACCACTTGCTGTACCTGCAAAAAAGATATCGTCGTACTGTGTGTTAATTGGGAAACCCAATCTTACAGGTACTTTCCATTGTCCCAATTCTTTCTTCGACATAAAAATGTCGTACCCACCAATTGAGTTATGCCCTTGAGAACTAAAGTACATTGTTTCTCCATCTGGGTGAATGTATACAGACTTCTCGTCGTATTTTGTATTAACGTTTACAACGTTTTGTCCTTTACCCCAAGGAATAGTATGTGTAACATTCCATTGCTCACTTTCCTTGATCATAATTCCACTAAAAAAAATATCATTTCCTCTACTGGTAGCTGGCTGAACGTAATACACTTTGATATCGTTTGGCTCATAACATGCATAAGCTTGATTCTTATCATTGTTAACGTTTTTTGCCATTTTCACAATAGGAGCTTCCCAAGTAACACCATTCAATTCACTTTCATAAATATCAGTGTTGCCATCTGTCATTTTATGGATCAGCATTCTTTGTCCATCGTAAGCAAGTCCGCCAATACCTTCACTTTGCTTTGTATTTAAAGGAGCGCCTAGGTTTTTAGCTTTCGACCACTGGTGATTATTTAACTCAGTAGAGTAAATATCCATGTCGTATTCCCCTAATTCATTAACCTCATGACCATTTTTTCTGTTAGAATTAAAGATCATTGTTTCACCATCCACAGTAATACTAGGACATTCTTCATCCGCAGGCGAATTTATGCTTGCAACATTGTCAATCCATACCCTTTCTGGTTTCTTAATGGCTTCCATAGCATACTTACATTGCTTCATGTATTTTGAAGTAAGTTTCTTTAGCTGCTCTACAAATTTAGATTTACCCTCTGCTTTAAAGATTTTAAACTCATCAAGCGCTTTATCAAAATCGCCTTCTAATGCTAAAGCCTGACCAAGATAAAAGTGGTAATCTGGATCCATTTCTGAATTTAATTCACCTGCTCTTTTTAAATACTTAATTGCTTTCTCTTTCTGGGTAGTATACAGATAGCAATTTCCGATCTTCAAGTTTAGCATATCGTTATCAGGATTGAAATCGAATGCTACTTTGTAACCGATTAAGGCTTGTTTAAAATTATCACCAGGGTTTTTAATCAAGGCAACAGCTTCGTTACCTATTTCTAAAAACTCATCGGATTTTTTAATTGCTTCTAAAGCTGTTTTTAAGCCTTCTTTGTCTTCTTTAAAGTTGGCCGCTTTAAATTCTATGTTTTGAGCAGAGGCACTGGCAACTGCAACAAATAATAAGATTATGGATAGATACTTCATGCTATTGACAGTCGTTCATCATATAATATTTCCCTCTAGACAATCCTAATTCTTTTGCTTTTGCCCAATCGGCACAAGCTCCAGCAGGATCTCTAAGCATTTCTTTCGCTATTCCCCTGTTCAAATACGACCTCGCATTCGATGGGTCTATTTTAATCGACTTGTCTAAATCGGCTACTGCTTTTTTAAAGTTCTCATCAATTATGTGAATAGCTGCTCTGTTGTTGTAAGACAATGCATAGTTAGAATTAAGTTCTAACGCTTTGCTGAAATTGTTTTTTGCTTCCTTGTAATTTCCTTTGTCAAACAATAAACTACCTCTGTTATTGTAAGCCATGTAAAACTTACCATCAACAGCAATCGCTTTGTCGTAAGCAATTAGCGCACCGTTTAAATCTTTCAATTTTTTCTTGGTACTCCCAATGTTGTTGTGGATAAAAGCAAGTTTGCCGTTAATGCTTACAGCTTTTGTATAATCGGTTAATGCTTCAGTATACTTCTTTAACTGACGTTTGCAACTTCCTCTATCGTTGTATGCCTCCGCGTAATCTCCTTTAATCGAAATTGCTTTAGTAAAGTTTACAATTGCGATTTCATAATCTCCTTTCAGAAAATTAATCGTTCCCAAGTTGTAAGCTGCAGATGCGTTATTAGGCTCCATCTCTAAAACTTTCATAAACTGTCCTTCAGCTTGTGGGTAGTTACCTTCTTTAATGTAACACTCACCTTTTTTAACAACAGCTCTAACGTAATCAGGATTTATTCCCAATACATTATCGAAGTCGGCAACAGCTTTATCGAATTGCTTTAACTCAAAAAAACAAACGCCTCTATTATAGAAAGCATCCGAAAAGTCAGAATTAACTTCTATCGATTTTGAATAGAAACCAATTGCCTCGTTGTATTTTTCAAGCTTAAACTGCTCTATACCGTCGTTATAGGCTTGCATAGCTTCTGCACTTACTTTACTCTGTAAATTTATATTAGCGATCGAGTCTCGAAACCGCTGTTCCTCTTCTGTTAGCTCAGCACCGTCTTGCGCCAAACATGGGCTCAACATCCAAACCGAAAGGGCTACTGTTAGATAAAATATTCTTTTCATTTTCCTTTATTGTGTGCTAAAAGTATGTTTTTTGACATGCGCACATTAATTTGACATACCTAGGTTTTCAACAAGTTTTCAGCAATTTTGCTAATTATTACTCTTCTTTAAAGAAACCCAGTGAGTTAAGACTCACCAAACTGATGTCGGTATAATAGTATTCTAGTATCTTTTTAAAAGAATAGTGTAATTCTCCCATGTGAATTGCTCCTTGTTGACACAATCCGACTCCATGACCATATCCTTTTCCTTTTAAAATCACATCTTTTTTATCCTTAGAAACTGTAAAGTAGGTCGATCGGAGTCTCAGGTCACTTCTGATTCGAGTTAACTTAAGTGTTCCTTTCTCATCATAGTACTTTTTTCTAACTGGTTGAACAAACTCATTGATTTCACTTTTATCAATTTCATATTTAAGAAGATACTTTTTCCATTCTTCAAAACTGATCCGTTTTTCCCATGTGGCACTCCTTTGGTGAAGACAAAAACTATCTGGTACAGATTTAAGGTACGATCTCGAACCGCCCCATACATCTTCCGAATTCATTGTTTGCCCACCACAGTTAGCATGAAACGTAGCCAATATCAATTCTACATCCTTATCTACTATTACCAATTGCTTGGTAGAAATGGTTGCTTGTATAATCTTGGTATCCCCATTGCTTTGCCCTTTATAAACCTGACAATGCACTTTGTCGCACAATTGAAACCCATCGTTGGTGTGCTTGGCAATGTTACTTAAGGCATAGGTTCTGCAAATAATCGATTGAACTTTATAGTATTCTAACGTCCTATTCAATCCACTTTCCCACTCTACTACATTAGAAACATATCTTTCTAAATCAACCTGGTTGATTATTGTAAGTGCGTCTTCTTTTTGTGAGATGATTAAATTACCATCGAATTTTCTGATTTTAACCTCAGGATTTAAACTCTTTACCCTTAGGTTGTTTGTTTTCTCGAGCGTTACGAATTTAACCTCCTTATAGTATCCAAATACCTCTTCGAAGCTTTGCACCTTTACAAGCGTATCTGCTATGCTTAAACGAACAATGGCGTCGTTGGCCAATCGAAACAAGGTATCTCCATCTGCAATTACGTGGTAGTTTCCTTTGGCATAGGTTACCAATACAGATTTTACATTGCTTTTACTAAAAAGACCAATGTCTATTGCAAAGGCATGGATTTGAAGCAACACAAAAAGTGCTGTTAAATAAACCCCTAACCTTCTTTTAATCATTAATTTTGTTTAATAAAGTCGTTAATTCCTTTTGCCGTTTGCTTGCTTGCCCCGTTGCCAGCTAGCAATTCGTTGAGCTTGGCATATTCTAAAAGCATTTCACTTCTACCGTCTTCATTTTCTAACAATGCACCCAGTGATTCTTTTAGGTTGGTTTCGTTAAACTCATTTTGTATCAACTCGGTTACTACAGGTTTATCCAAAATTAAATTGACCAAACAAATGTATTTTACTTTTATTAATAGCTTGACAATGTGGTACGACACCTTGTTGCCTTTGTAGCATACCACCTCGGGTACCATAAATAATGCCGTTTCCAAACTTGCCGTGCCAGAGGTTACTACAGCGCAATACGACTCTTGAAGTAGGTTGTAAGTTTGATTGAAGATTACTTTAAAATCAGAGATACCTTCGAATGTTTCGTAAAACGCTAATTCTTGACCAGGAGCACCAGCTATTACATATTGATAGTTGGGAAAATGATTTTTCATTTTCATCATTACAGGCAACATCTCCGATATTTCGTGTTTTCTACTTCCCGGTAGCATTGCTATAATTGGCAGATCCGATAAACCCTCATCTTTTCTTATGCTTGATGCTGCTCTCGTTTCAATTACGTCGAGTAATGGATGACCAACATAGTTTACATCGAAATTGTGCTTGGCATAAAACGGTTTCTCGAAGGGGAGAATCACAAACATTCTATCGACGAATTTCTTGATCTTCTCAACTCTAGATTCCTTCCAGGCCCACACTTGCGGACTAATATAATAACAGATTTTAAAGCCGGCTTGTTTGGCAAACTTTGCAATGCGCAAGTTAAATCCGGGGTAATCTACCAAAATCACCACGTCGGGTTTGTAATCGGAAAGATCTTGCTTGCAAAATCTAATGTTTTTTAAAATGGTTCTCAAATTGGCCAATACCACCAAAAAACCCATAAATGCTAACTCTCTATAGTGTTTTACGATTACGGCGCCTTGCTCTTGCATTAAATCGCCTCCCCAACATCTAAAATCTGCGTTGGCATCGTTCTGCTTAATCTCCTTCATCAAATTAGATGCATGAAGATCACCAGAGGCCTCACCCGCTATGATGTAGTATTTCACTATTAGTATTTATAGTACATAATAATGGCTCCGTATATAAACATTGAACCAACAACCCCTTTGGCTGTCCTGTCTAAATTTAAATAAAGAAATAGAAAAAATGCACCTAGGTTACCAACAGTGGATACACTAATTAGTTTTGCTTCTAAATGGTTACTCGACATTCTATCGAGGAAATAAGAAAATGAAACGTCTGTGTAGGATATTTTATAATATGCCAGCATAATTAATACGGGCACAACAATGCCGCAAAGCAGTCCTAACAATACATTATCCCATTTCTTAACCATTCCAATCTGATAGTTTATTTACCATTTTCTCGTCTGTAAAATCGAATTTAACAGGCACAATAGAAATGTAATTCTGACTCAATGCAAAATCGTCTCCATTCAAATCTGTTTCATCTGGTTCAAACCAGCCACCTAATGTGTAAGCTGTTTTTCCTTCCCCGTTTTCTTTCTTCTCAAAAACCTCATGCCATTTGCCAAACGATTGCGAACACACTTTAATGCCTTTCAAGGCGCCTATTTTGCCCTTAGGCACATTTACATTCAAACAAACGCCGTTATCCCACACGCCAGCTAAAACCTTATCTGTAATGATATTGGCATAATGTAAAGCTCCCGAGAAATCAGCGTCTTCCGAATTGTCTTGTAAAGAAAAGCCAATAGATGGAATACCACTTATAGCACCTTCTATAGCAGCACCCATAGTACCCGAATAAATTATATTAGTAGACGAATTAGATCCGTGATTAATGCCAGATACCACCAAGTCAGGCTTTTTATCTAACAATTCTGCAAGTGCCAATTTAACGCAATCTACAGGAGTGCCATCGCAAGAATACTCTGTGTAGCCCTCACTTTTTTCGATGGTATTATAAAAAATTGGTCTTAGTGTTGTAATAGCGTGGCTCATGGCCGATTGGTGCGATGAAGGGGCAACAACTACTACGTCGCCCTTAGTTCGCATCAACTCTATTAATCTACGAATTCCCAGTGCTGTTACACCGTCGTCATTTGTTATTAATATTAATAGATTCAATCTTCTTTATTTATTTCATGGTTTGTAACGTCCTATGCCATGGCTATTTTAAATGAAGAAAGAGAATTGTAATGACAATAATTTAAAACATGAATTACATACCTAACTTCTCTTCCCAGCCTACTCCGTATACATCGTCTGCAATATGTTCTGCTTGTCTTGTTGTCCATGGGTGAGCAATAACGTCTTTTTCTTGCATGGCTCTAACCATAAGCGCTTTTGCTTTACTCGTGTTTCTTGTAATGTGGCCAGGTACGCCTACAAAATACCAGTGACTTAATAAAATTTCTGCTTCGGAAGCGCCATTCTTAGACGCCTCTTGTAAATAATACAAAGAAGATGCTAAATCATTATTTAGTCCGTATTTAGCATACTTAGGTTCCGCATGCGGGTGGTTGGTAAGCTTGCCTGTTTTAAACAAGTAACCTAAATCAGTAGCTGCATTATAGTCACCCAACATAAAGGCTTGATCTAATAATTCGATGCACTCAAATATTCTACCTTCATCGTAATGCTGATAAGCCATGCAAATCATAGCTTGTGTTGACTGAAGAAGCAATGCTTCGTCTAAATACCTTACTCCTTTTACTACATCTCGTTGAATCATGGTGTAGCCCGTTTTGGTAAGCTCGCAACCAAAGTAAGCAATGGCCTCAGCATAACCCATATCGGCAGCTTTCTTAATTTTATTGAATTGCTGCATATGACCACTTCCAGTAACGCCTAATTCAGCAAGCTTATCTCTTCCTTCTTCAAATAACCTTTTTGCATAGTCCATATCTTGACCAACACTCACATTTGCAATAAGAACCATTGCAATCATCCATAATACTTTCTTCATCTTATATATAGTCTTTTTATTGTGCTTATTTGATTCCTGATAGATTGGGATGCAATGATAGCTAAAATCCGCTACATATTGATAGAAATACTCCGATAAGGTAATTGTTTAAACACATTTATATTATAATTTCGCTTCCGTATTTAAAGCTTATTCGAAATGACTCTAAAAACTGTGCCACATAAACTTATTTGTTGTCTACTTGCTTCCTTCTCCTCCTTAGGTATTTATGCGCAAGATTATGAAGATCAGGTAGAAGTAACTACCAATATTAAAGAAGTAACAGTTTTTTTAAAGGGAGCTATTATTACCCGTACAGCAAAAGTTACCATGCATGCTGGCGACAACCATATTGTTTTCCCTGGTTTGGCTTACAATATTGATGCAAATAGCATTCAGGTGGGTGGTAAGGGCAACATCACCATAATGTCGGTTGGCTTAAAGAACAACTATTTAAAACAGCACAAAGAAACCCCTAGGGTGGTTATGTTAAAAGACTCTTTAAAGTCGTTGCGCTTTAAGTTGGGCATTAAACAAGGTATGCTGAATGTATTAGGAGAGGAAAAAGACATGATTCTTAGTAATAAGATGATTGGTAGCGCACAATTGGGCGTTGATATTGAGGCTCTGGAAGATGCTGCTGTCTTTTACAGAGACAGATTGATGAACATTACGCAAGAAACCATGATTACTAGAGTGGTAATTGAATCTCTTATTGCCAATATTCAAAAATTAGATCAAGAGGTTAATTCTATTAAGCGAGAACAAATTAAGGGATCAGGAGAGATCTTCTTAAATGTTCGTTCTGCTACAGTACAAGCCGGCTTAGAAATTACGATGTCGTATTATACTTACGATGCCCGCTGGACACCTAGTTACAACATTAGAGCAACGGAGAACCAAAATGTTAAACTCAATTTTAAAGGCGAGGTCAATCAGTCTACAGGTGTCGACTGGAAGGATGTAAACCTTGTTCTTTCCACCTCTAACCCTAGCTTAAGCGGCAACGCTCCTATTATGCACCCTTGGAAACTAAGGTATGAGCAACCAAGAAGCTATGTAAAATCCGATGAATTAAAAAGAATGGCTGGTAGAGGTATCGAGCAGGAGGTGAACGTAGCAGGTGGAATAGTTGATGGAAAATTTAAGGATAAAGGAGAAGATACCCGACTGGACGCCAATACAGCTGCAGATTTTACTACTAAAGATGTGCAATTAACCAACGTTAGCTACAGAATCAACTTACCCTACACTATACCTTCAAGTATGACTGCGCAATATGTTGATATACAGAATTATCAACTAAAATCTACATACAAAAACTATTGTATTCCTAAGCTTAACGAAGACGTGTTTTTATTGGCCGAGGTAACCGAGTGGGATCAGCACAATTTACTTTCGGGTAACGCCAACATCTTTTTCGATGGTACTTTTGTAGGTAAAACTTATATAAACACTGCTGCTACTAACGACACACTAAACATTTCGCTTGGCAGAGACAAACTGGTGGTAGTAAAAAGAACCAAGTTGATGGATTACTCTAAAAAGAAGATTGTTGGTTCTAACAAAGTAATAACAAATGCTTTCGAGATTTCTGTTAGAAATAAAAAACGAACCAAAATCTCATTAGAGTTATACGATCAAGTACCTCTATCTACCAATAGCGATGTTATTGTAACACTCCAAGACTATTCTAAAGGGGTTTACGATGCCACTACTGGCGAGGTTAAGTGGATTCTTAAAATGAACAGTAGCGAAGAAAAGAAGTTTAAGTTGGTTTATACGGTAAAGCAACCTAAGGGCAAGGTTATTTCGGGCTTGTAGCCCTATTCTGTAGAACCACCTGAAGGAAGTTCCGAAATCGTTTTCGTTGAGGAATCCTTTTCTTGATTTAGCCCATAATTTACATTCCGTGGCAGGGCAATCGGGTCTAAATCTTCATTACTTTGGCTCTGAATTTATCGTCTAATGCAGCCTTAATTCTCATTCTATTCACACTCATTCCTTTTGTTTTGACCTGATTAAGAATATTTAAACCTGTTTTTCTAAAAAGCGAGAAGTTTGGGTCAGCATCTTGATTTCTAATACGGGATAAATCTTCTTTAAATTGAACATCCAACACCCAATGAAGATTATTTTCTATCTACCAGTGTTTTCTAATCAGTTTCATAAATTCTTCAGGGCTTTTATCTAATGAACTGATATAATATCTGTCTTGGTTTGTTATTCTGTCTTCTATTAAATGTGTTGTAGTAGTTGTCACTTTAACTAAAGACTTTAACCCCTTCCATAAATGCACATCATCAATAAATTGAATGTTT
>JABSPQ010000200.1 GCA_013214205.1 Flavobacteriales bacterium | reverse complement strand
GCTATTTTGTCAATACTGTAGGTCAGCACGGAACGGAAAAGCTGATTTCTAACTATGTTAAAAATCAAGGAATTGAAAATGAGTACCAAAAGCTAAAAGGTCATAATCAATTGAAGATATTTTAATGCCTCGTGGGCTTGCCCCGAGGTTCTTTACGTAAACGGTGTGCTAGATATGGAGTTCGAAGACAAAAGCTCTTGCTTAACTGCCAATACTGCAAACCTCACCATTGGAAAGAAGGGAGGGAGCCACGTTGCAACCTTTTTTACTGGAGCAATTGATGAGCTTAACATTTACAATTATGCATTAAGCGAAAGTAAAATTGATAGGTTGTGTAATGGCGGAACTGGTGAAGGACAAACAACAGGCATTGATGAATCTATTAATTCGCCAAATGTTTCCATATTTCCGAATCCAACCAAAGGTGGAATTACTATTGCTTCAGTCGAAGTGATGGAGGAGATTCAAATCTATAATACAAATTCTCAATTGGTATATTCAAATGGAAATCTAAATGTTAAAAGCATTGAATTAGATCTTTCAAAATACGTTAACGGAATATATATATTGCTCGAATAAAGACGGCGGATGGGTTTAAAACCCAAAGGATTGTTATCCCTAAATAAAGGTTCTCGTTCTACCTCGATCCTAATTACTTCATAAATTATTCATATCATTAAATAAACTTGCAATACCTCGTGTACACACACACAGGATATGATTATCTTTAGACTTCTTTAGAATATTAACAAAGAATGATTCAGGTGAAGTCAATATGTATTGTGTTACTAATTTGGGGTTTGTTTACTCCTTTGAGTGGTTATGCACATGGCAATTTGTCTGATCGAATTAACAACCTAACCGCAGAGATTTCAAAAGATTCTACCAGCTTTAAACTGTTTTACGACAGAGGGCTTCTTTATCAGTACCACAAAGAATTTGATAATGCGCTAAGCGATTATGTAAAATCAAAGGCATTAGGGAATAAGAGCGATGTTTTGCAGCACAGGCTAGCTGAGGTATACTTTGCTCAAAATAAATTTGGCTTGGCGTTGCAAGCTTCTAAGGAATACAAAGATATTTCGGATGTTAAAATAAGGAAGTTGCAAGCGCAAATATTAATGAAACTGAACCGGTTTTCGGAGGCGCTAAGTAACTACGATTATGTGGTAAAAAACATTGTCGACATCCGACCAGGGGACATCATTGAATACAGCGAAATATTTTTGTTTATAGACAGTACCAACTATACCGGTGCAATTAGAGCTATTGATATTGGTTTGGATAGATTAGGCTCTAAGGTAATTACATTGAGGACTAAGAAAATTGAGTATTTAATAAAGTCAGGTCAGTCTAAAAAAGTGATTGAAGAATACGATTCTGTGATAGAGGAACAAACAAGGAAGGAGTTTTGGACATTTAAAAAAGCATTGTATTTATTCGATATAAAGAATATAGCAGCATGCAAAAAAGCAACTGGCCAAGTGGATGCTTCCATAGCTCTATTAAGCATGAGATTCCAAAATACACCGGGAATAAAAAAATTACAGACCGATCTAAATAAATTAAAAACTAAAATAACAGATGAAAATTAAATTACATTTTATTGCATTGCTATTCAGTGCATTCACTTTACAGGCACAAATAGAGCGACAACCCTACTTGCAACTTGGCACTTCAACAAGTGTAATAATTAGATGGAGAACCACAGACAATACAGAAAGTGTAGTGAACTTCGGTACTGCATTAGGCGCATTAAATAGTACGGTTTCCGATAATACTGCAAAAACAGACCACGAGTTAACGATAACTGGATTAACGCCAAATACAAAGTACTTCTACGAAATTGCTGATGCTGACGATGTATTGGTAGCAGAAGATGCAGAGATGTATTATATGTCGGCTCCGGCAATTGGAACTAAGCAGTTTTTCAGGGCTTGGATTCTTGGAGATGCAGGGAAAGCAGGACAAGATCAAAGGGATGCTAGAGATTCATATTATGACTATTTAGATGCTGCAGGAACTGCTCCTGGTCAAACAGACTTAGTTTTGCTTTTAGGAGACAATGCATACAATGATGGAGGGGATGGTGAATATCAAGTTGGTCTTTTTACTCCATATAGACAAATGTTAATGAAAGCAGTTGCATTGTCGTGCATGGGAAATCATGATTTTCGTAGCGCTCATTCTGATACACAATCGGGCGTATACTACGATATATTTAACTTCCCAGCAGCTGGTGAACTAGGTGGTGTTGCATCTGGAACAGAAGCATATTATTCGTACGATTATGGAAATATCCATTTTATCATATTAGAATCGGAGTCGATGGCTTTGGATGCCACGCAAAAGGCATGGCTTGAATCTGACATCCAATCTACTTCTCAAGACTGGATAGTAGGAGTTTTTCATCATGGTCCATATACAAAAGGAACGCATGATTCGGATACCGAACCTAAGCACGAGGACACAAGAACTAATTTCTTGCCTGCTTTGGAGGCTTATGGAATGGACTTATGTTTGAGTGGCCATTCGCACGTTTATGAGCGAACATTTTTTATCAATGGTCATCTTGGGAAATCCAACACTTTTAATGCAACCCAACATATTATTGGAGCAAATGGACGCTTGTCTGGCAAGGACGATACTGCAGACGGAGCTTACGAGAAGGAATTCGGTAAACTAGAAGGAGCTGTATATATAACAGCAGGTAATGCCTCAAAAGGTCAAACGGGAACATTAGATCATGAAGCACATTATTATACCGATGGAGGAAACACAGGAACAGCTGTATTAGAAACAGAGTCTGATGGATCAGGCGGTCAGAAATTAACGGTTAAGTACATAAAGGACAATGGAGATATAGGGGATTACTTTACAATTCATAAACCAAATAGCGAATTCTTGATACTTACTAGTTCTAGTACCGACGCATCTTGTTTTGGAGGTTGTGATGGGCAGGTAACTGTTACTATTGCCGGAGCAATCGCACCATACGACTATGTTTGGTCTAACGGAGAATATGGAGATGACGTTGCAGCAGGAAGTTGGTCTTCAACAAGTTTATGTGCTGGTAATTACACGGTTACTGTTACTGAAGATAGTGGTAATGGTTCAGCTTCAACACAAGAAGTTACCATTTTGGAGCCTAATGCAATAGCTATTTCTGAAGTAATTACTGACGCTTCTGATTGTTTGACCTGCGATGGTTCAATTAACATTTCAACCTCTGGTGGGGTCCCTGGTTCAATAGATGAGACTTTTACAAATAATATAGGAGGCGATGCTGTAGGAGGTGCTGGTGACCATTTAGAAACAACCTTCGATAATGTTGTTTCTGGCATGACTATGGCCTTAACTGACCAGAATACAGTGCAAGAAATATGTGTTAATTTCAGTAATTTGACATCAAATGGTGCTGGTGATCTTCGTCTTTATATTGTTAATCCTTGTGGAGAGAGGACTTTTTTAAAATGGTATCCTGACGGGGGAACAGGTAATGCGGTTAATAAGGATCTTTGTTTTAGAGGAGACGAGGGAAGCGCTATTAAAGATGGTGATGTCAATGCCGATTCCGGACCTTGGATTCCGCGTACTCTTTTTGATGTTGTAGGTGGTCCTTTAACTGGGTGTGATCCAAATGGCACCTGGCAATTAATGGTTACAAATAGAAGTTCTGCTGATGCTGCTGGTTTGGCCACGGTGGATAACTGGAGCCTTACTTTGCAAAACGTAATTTCTACAGTTAGTTTTGCATGGACAGGTCCAAGCGGCTTTACTTTTACCAGTGAAGATTTAAGTGGACTATGTTCTGGGACTTATACGGTAACCGCAACAGATGCCGATGGATGCGAACAAGAAAAATCTATTGATGTAGGTTGTCCGGTTGGCGTAGTTAATCAAAGTTTAGAAAACGATAGAGTATACCAAGAAAGCCCAGGTAGGTTGAAAATTGTAACTGGTAAAAAAGTTACTGATGTGGAAGTTTTTGCAACCGACGGTAAAAGGGTTTATAAAGCAAAAGGAAATTCGAGAGGAATTGATTTGACTAAAGAAAAATCGGGAATATATGTTGTTAAGGTAATAACTAAAAAGGGACATTTTGTAAATAGGGTGTATCTCTCTAACTAACTGGGTAGACGCTTGGTGGGACTGTAAATGCTGAATGTAAACTGGCAAAAGAGAGAGACAATCCAGCACCAACTGACAAAGCATAATGTTTCACCTATTTGAAAACTAGATTCTCTGTCATAATATATAAGGTAACGATTGAATAAACGGTCGTTTTAATGCGGTTTATTTAATGTGTGTGCCCAGGATGGGCATCTTTAATCTACTTGAAAGTAGGTTATTAATTTAGAGGTTGCAAGTCCCTTGTGGGCGAGGGTCGTGCCTCGAACCATTAGTAAGTAGCAAGCTGGTTTGTCGTGAGACATGCAGTGAAGGTTATTTGCGCTAGAAAGAGCAAATACCGACTACAAAATTCGGTACTGACGGACAGGAACCACATACGAGGCATATTTGATTGGGTAAGCAAGCACATCTTTGTAAAGCCCTAAGAATACCAACGG
>JABSPQ010000199.1 GCA_013214205.1 Flavobacteriales bacterium | reverse complement strand
GATGACTGTTAAATACAACCAACCACTGGCTGTACTGACATAGGTGAGGTCTGATACCCAAACCTCATTACTACGAGAGGTTGTGAACATACGGTCAAGTACATTGGGAGCAATGGGATATTTGTGGTTCGAATCTGTTGTTACCCTATATTTCTTAGGCTTTCTAGCATACAAGCCGTTTGCACTCATTATTCTAGCAACACGTGGGCGAGAAACGACAGACCCTGAGTCTTGTAATTCTGCATGTATTATTGGTGAACCATAAGTCTGTTTGCTCTTGTCAAATATGCTTTTTATTGATTGTTGTGAATTTATGTTTTTCGACCGTTCTAGCCGATGGTTCTGCATTGTAAAAACGATAATAACCGCTTTCACTGACTCCGAAAACTTGAGACATTTTCCCAACAGGAAGTCTATGTTGATGAAGTTTCATAAACGTAAAGATTTCTTGTCGCTCGTGGAGAAGATGCCTATTGCCTTTTTAAATATATCCCGTTCCATACGAACATCTGCTAGTTCTGATTTTAAAACTGCCAGCTCTCTTTCTTTATCTGTCATTTTAGGCTTACCTCGTCCTGGAAAGCTATTGTGTTCGTACTTTGATAACTCTTTTCTCCACCGATAAAGCATATTTACCTCTAACCCTAATTCTATTGCAATTACTGACACATTGCCTCTTGCTTCTGCCAGTGCTACCGCTTTCTCTTTGAAAGCAGAATCAAATGTTCTTCGTTTTTTCATTTTGTAAAGTTAATAATGGAGACATTCTCTTAACTCACACTCCATTCAAATGTAGCAAGTCCAGTATTATGATCTATTCAAAAAGAAGAGGCTAGAAGGGAAACATGATCTAAAGATTGCTACCATATTTACCTATGGAGCTAACGAAAATGACACAGATGCTACTGGGATGTTACCTGACGATCTGCACATGGCGGCAGAACCAATGGTTGCGTATGCCTCAGGGCATACTCGGGAGAAACTCGATGAATACATTACGGATTACAATGAAATGTATAAAACAAGCTTTTCAACAAAGGATAGCGCATTGTTTGAGCAGTATTTTCAAGATATAAGTGGTAGAGCTAAGGGTTATGAGAAAATTTGTTTTAATGTAAAGGATAGGGTAGACATTATCTTGGTGGTTAATATGCTCCTAACAGGTTTTGATGCTAAGAAGGTAAACACTCTGTATGTGGATAAAAATCTAAAGCATCATGGATTAATTCAGGCATTCTCAAGAACCAACAGGATTTTGGATGAGAAGAAATCTCAAGGAAACATACTTTCCTTCCGTAACTTAAAGAAAGCCACAGACGATGCCATTTTATTGTTTTCAAACAAAGAAGCCAAGGAAACAATTCTGCTTCCACCATGTGATGTAATCGAAAACAAGTTTGATGAAGCATATAAAGACTTGATAGCAATTGCTCCAACGTTTGAGAGTGTTGATGACCTTCCGAACGAGGAAGAGCAGATGGCCTTTATCCAAGCCTTTAGAAAGCTAATGCGAATTCGTAATGTACTTGCCTCTTATGTAGAATTCACTTGGGATGAATTTCCAATGGATGAGCAAACATTTGAAGATTACAAGGGTAAGTTTCTTGGTCTTTACGAGAGTGTTAAAAGCAATGCACAAAAGGAGAAGGTTTCTATACTTGAAGAAGTAGACTTTGAGTTGGAGTTGCTTCATCGTGATGAAATTAATGTAGCCTACATTTTAAAGCTACTTGCGGGACTTAAGAACGCAACACAATCAGAACAAGAGCAACAGAAGAAAGTAATCATGGATATGCTTACTGGTGATGTGGAACTTAGAAGTAAACGAGAACTTATCGAGAAATTCATCTCAGATTACTTGGACAACATTAAAGACGTTGAGGATATTCCAGAAGAGTTTGAAAAGTATTGGAGCGATCAAAAGGTTTTAGCAATCGGCAAGCTCTGTGAAGAAGAGAACTTAGACCAAAAGCAATTTCAATCTTTAATAGACGCTTACATTTTTAGTAATCAAGAGCCGTTAAGAGATGATGTTTTCAAATGCCTCGATAGCAGACCAAGTATATTACTCGCTCGTGAAATAGGGGAGCGTAT
>JABSPQ010000020.1 GCA_013214205.1 Flavobacteriales bacterium | reverse complement strand
GCCTTCGTTATGGAGGCGTATTATGCTGCGTAATTTATTCATAGCTATTGATTTGTTTGCCATTTTGATCACTATTTAATTTAGTAATCAAAGGTGGCGCAATAGCCAAAAAAAATCTTTAAATAAGGGTGCTCACTTTCATCCGATATACCCTGCTCACTTTGAACCGATATTAGGTGCTCACTTTCACCGGTTTTTCTACATTTACCATTGTTAAAGTTAAATGAGCCTCCAACATATGAGGTTAACAGAAAGGTATTGGTGATTAATAGAAAGGTATAGGTGATTAATAGAAAAAAATGATTGTTATAAGAAAATGCACGTACTTATGAATCTAAGAAATCCCAAATGAAAAAAAAGGTTATAATCGCGGTAATATTAATGCTATTTCAAGGTTTTGGAATATTCTCATTAAAAGCACAAACCTACGCTACTTTACCATTTACCGACGACTTCGAATCCGGCTCTTTAGGTGCCTCTTGGGCTACTGTATTAGAAGGTACTGCTCGTAATCGCGTGTACGCAGGCTTTAATCCGCACGCAGGAACGTACCAAATGATACTGGATGATGGCACGGATGCTGGTGCAACACAGACCTCTGAAGCATGGCTTCATCTTGATCTAACAGGGGAAACAGTGGTTGAACTAATCTTTTGGATGCAGGATATGGGCGATGAGAACAACACAGGTGTAAATGGAGATGGCATATTCTTTTCAGATGATGATGGAGTCTCATTTACCGAGGTTCAACATCTGGACGGTACCGCGTATACTAACGGAACGTGGACAAAGTTTATACTGGATGTTGATGCGCTTTGCACAACATATGGATTAACCCTGGCCTCCTCAACATTCATAATAAAGTTTGAACAGCGTGACAATTATGGCGCAACAAGTTCTACTGCAAATGATGGAATAGGATTTGACGACATCTCAGTGTCGACGACGGTAACACCACTTACACGATATGCAATTGCAGACGGTGCATGGAACACAAGTGGTACGTGGTCTTATACTTCAGGTGGAGGTACATGCTCTTGCACACCTACTAGCACAAGTGAAGTGCATATAGAAAACACTTTTGACGTCACAATATCTACAACCAGTGCAAATTGTAAGGATTTGACCATATACAGTGGTGGCACCTTAGATCTGATAGGAGGTGATGACCTGTACGTATACAACGGTGGCACTGTTACCGTAAATTCAGGCGGTACTTTTACGGGCACTGCGACAAATGAAAGACTTAATTTTATGACACACGCTGGAACTTACGGTTTGGTTGTAAACCAGGCAACTGGTGTCGATGTTGGAGAAATCTACATATTTTCTGACCTTACCTTAAATATATCAGGAAGTGGATCAATTACTACTAGGGATGATTTCGAATTCAGAGAAGCTGATGCAACAGTAAATAATGACTTGACTGGAACTCTTACAGTCACCGATAACATTAATTATGCATTTGGTGAAACTAATGCGGATCGCAATACATTTGTGAATAACCAAACTATTTCGGCACCCGATGGATTGGTATTTGATGGAGATGACGATATTTTCACAAACACCGGCACAATTACTATTGGTACAAATTTTGAAGGTATTAGTGCTACAAATACTGGATGTGCCATAACCAATTCCGGAACTATGACCATCCCAACTTTTGATGTTGGTAGTGCCACTGTTGTCGTTAATAACACCGGAATCATCGACTGGAATGGTGTCTGTACTAATTGTGGTAGTTTTACTGTCAATAACAATGCAGCTGGGATTATCAATTGGTCAGGTAGTTCTACCCCAGGTGGAACTTATAATTTATCCACAGCAACGTCGACTTTCAATTATGATCGTGGAGGTGCGCAAACAATTTTTCTGCCGGATGATAACGATTATGCCAACCTAACCATTTCTAATTCGGGTACAAAATCCACATCTTATACCCCTGTTGATATAAATGGGAATCTTATTATAAGCGGCACCGCTGTGCTTGATGCAGGAACTGGTTTAGATGATATAACGCTGGCAGGTAATTGGAATAACACAGGTGGAACTTTTACCGAAGGAGTTCAAACAGTTACGTTTGATGGAGGGTCGGCACAAACCTTTACAAATAGCACTGGGACAGAAACGTTTTGCAATGTTGCTATAAATAAAAGTGCAAATGGATTATTGCTCAATGATAAAATTGATATTCTTAGTGCCGGCACGATGACTTTTACACAAGGTATCGTAACAAGTTCAACAGGAAATGAAGTGCAATTTCAAGATGGTGCTTTAACCAATGGAGGAGATACGGATAGTTTTGTAGATGGTCCTGTATTGAAAATTGGAAATGATGCTTTCACTTTCCCCACAGGAGACGGAATGAGTTTGGGCAATATTGGTATAAGTGCACCTTCCGTTTCGGTAACGTTTACTGCTGAGTATACCAAAAGCGCGCATGGGGATACGGACGTTGAAGCTGCTTTGAGTCATAAATCGTTGATTGAGTATTGGGATTTGTCACCAAGTGCTGGAACTACTGCTGATGTAATATTATATTGGGATGTAATGGCTAATCATGGCATAGACAACTCTACAGACCTAACGGTAGCACATTACGATGGAGCTACAGATTGGGATGAGCCGGATGCAACACCTGTTATTAATTTTGTCGACCCCGGTTCTGCTACGGCCAATTCCGTGTCGACATGGTCTCCGTTTACATTTGGGTCGAAATCTGGAGGAGGAACTGTAAACCCATTACCAGTAGAATTGCTTAATTTTTCAGCTGTTGTCCGTGAAAAAGGAGTTGAGATATATTGGACCACGGCCACAGAAATTAATAATGATTTATTTTCAGTGGAGCGCTCAATGGATGGAGAAATATGGGAAGTAGCTGGCATCGTTCAGGGAGCTGGGAATAATTATACTGAATTGAATTATAGTTTCTATGATAACGACCCATCTTATGGAACTTCATATTACAGATTAAGGCAAACAGATTTTGATGGAAAGAACGAGTGCTTTAACATCGTTGCTGTTGGTGTAAATGCTCCAGATAATTTTGAAATGATGCTTCTCCCAAATCCAGCTTGTTCGGGAGAAGCTAAACTATTGGTGTCCTCGAAAGGAAATCACGAAATATTGGTGGTGGTTTACGATATGGTGGGTGCCATGCAATATTCTAAAGTATTGGTCAAACAAGAAGGAGACTTCATCGTTGCGATAGATAAAGAAGGTCACATGAAATCTGGAACCTATGTTGTTATTGCTTCGGATAATCAGGATATAATCCAAAAGAAGCTTATTATCAGATAACCAGATGCTTAGGAGGTGTTATGAAAGTTTAAAACAAACTGCACTGAATATTGGATTTAAACTAATTCTATATCCTTTTTCAACGTCCATAAAAGCATTAAATCATTTATAAGCTGGTTGGAAAGCTGTCCTATTTCCTTCATAACAGGAAAGCCTTGATACTAGTGAGTATCAAGGCTTTTTTATTTCTACCCATTTTCGATAAAAACACTTTTCGCAAGTTTTTTTCTGTTAGTAACTTTCGTACGTTTTTTTCATAATCTCTTCTATCTATATAAGATGCCGATTGTTTTGCAGGAAATTAACGTTCTTAGCTTTGTTGTCCTTGAATATTGCATCAACATCGCATGGTTGAGGATTCGAGCCCTTCTCTCGCTACAAAACAAATGAAAGCCTAAATCGAAAGATTTTGGCTTTTTTGTTTTCCCTCAATGCTCTTGCTCAAACTCTTGCTCTTTTTTTAACGATAACAGGATTATCGAACCTATAGCAAAACTTAAATAATCATTATTTTTGAATGTTAGATAAGAGATATAAACCATATAAATGGTTTATTGATAAGTTGTGATAATTAGATGAAAAACATGAAGTTGAACCCTGTATATTTTATAATTGCCTCTGTCATATTCTTATCTGTAGGCTGTAAAAAAGGTTATGAATTAGAAGACATAAATTCGGATATCACAGTTGAATCATTTCAGGAAGATGGGAAGGTATATATACACGCAGAAACGGAAGAGGGCTTTTCTTGTTCTAATTATATGATCAGCTACAAATTAAAAGAGAATAATAGTGGATATACTGTTAAGTTTAAAAAAGTAATAGTTAACGATGTTTGCTTTTCTCCTGCTGCCAATGCCTACGCTTATATAGATTTAGGAGAAATAAGTGAGGGGCAATATAAAATTGAGTTTAAGCTCAATGGAAATTCGACTGAGGGAATATTGCATGTTAACGATTCTACAAGGCTCGAAATTGCAACAGAAAATGGGGTTAAAATAAAATAGACTTGCCAAGAACGAAATTTTTATATTCCGTTATGTAAACGGAATCCTAGCCAATAGCTGCATACCCAGTTCTAAATTTAGGTTCGATATATGTCCCTTTCCCGCTACTAAAACAAACGAAAAACTTAATCTTACTCTTTAATCAACTGAAAAGAAAACTCCTCAAACGCTGTGGTAACTTGAAGTAGGTTGATTCCACTACTTAGTAATTGGCCGTTGAGATTAATGTTACTAACGTTGCTATATTGTTTTTGAAATATCTTTTTTCCTGAAATGCTATAGATAGTAACTACAGCTAATTTCTCTTTTTGTCCTAAATCTATAGTTAACCTATCAGTTACTGGGTTAGGGTACACGTTTACCTTGCTTATTGATTTTTCTGAAGTTGACAGTACTTTAAGAGATTCTATTGTAAGCGTAAACGTAGATCCCTTCATACCACCTGTGGGTAAATAAATGGTATTATTCAAAGTGTCATTATCAATTACTACCTCAACAAGCACCTCGCTTGCCCATTGTTTTGGGTCACTAATAGACAGTAAACTGTCGTTTTCTAACATCAGCACACAAGGCTTATCTACCCAAATACTCACACCATTGTGGTTAAAGTTTCCTGCGTGATAGAAGATTGCTTGATAGATATTTAACTCTCGATGATAGACAACCTGAAGAGAATCGTCATTAATAACAATGTCAATGCTATCCACATTAACACTCTGCGCTTCGCTGGCACTTTCCACACCGGGAACAATTATATAAGCGTATTGCTTTTGACGAGGATAGTCTCCATGCGATTTCCAGAGCCTAAATACATCACCCGTAATGGTATCGGGACTTCCATAACCCAAATTGACGGTTTTCAATGTTCCACTTTGGGGTCCGAGTCTAAATTTTACAGAATCATTATCTGGGAAATAATAAGCCACCTTGCCATGTCTTACATATTTAAAATCATCGGAAGAGATGGTTGCAGTATCGTTGCCTACAGCAAGTTCGTTAATTCCGTCGAGGGAGTAATAGACACTATCCCAAGCATTACATTGGTCTACAGTTGTTCTAACATCTGCCTTTGCAGGAAAAGACACACCAGCTCCTAAGCAAACAATTGCATCATCGAACATGAACCAACCTTTGTATGTTCTTCCATTCTTTCGGTTATCGAAGCCTACTACACCATAATTATTGTTGGAAACACCTCCAGCAAAATCGGTATTTCCCATAACAGTTTGCCCATGAGCTAATGAGGGAAGTTCGGTAGTTGGCAAATATTGGTTGGTTACTCCAGGGATCATACCCCATTCCCATATTGCTGCGAGACCATAGTATTCGTTGCCATCAACCATGATATTGTTTGCCCCTAAACACAAATAGCCACCTTTTGCATTTTCATCATTTCCTCCGTATTCTGTTTTTCTTGTACGCACAGAGCTCGTTTTAACG
Source organism: Flavobacteriales bacterium (assembly GCA_013214205.1). Taxonomy (GTDB): domain Bacteria; phylum Bacteroidota; class Bacteroidia; order DT-38; family DT-38; genus DT-38. The sequence goes on along the minus strand of JABSPQ010000020.1, from coordinate 3,613 downwards.
GAGAAATAATAATCGGGTCTCATGTGATAGCTAAAATCTGATTCCCAGAAATTCGTATTTCTTGGAAGCACGCCATACGAAGCATGATTATTAGTTCTTTCTAAATACGTATTGTAGATGTCGGCATTAGCCGTATCTACCAAATTAGCCAGCTTTTCACAGGTAGAAATCATTTCACCTTTCACATTATTCTTCCTTGCAACACCTCTTCCTACAACACTGAAATCCCAATAGTCTCCCCGCATAGAGTGCAGTTGGGCATCCCTAATAAATGCGAGAAACGTACCAAATTTTCCTGATACAATGTCGAACTCAGCCGGGCTTCCCACCAAATAATAGGCAAGCTCAACCACTAATTTTGATTGAGCCAAACCATATGCACCGAAATGAAGTTGAGCACCATGTTCATGGAATGAAAGATCACTTTTAACATGATTAAGCAATCTGGCTTCAAGATAATCTCTAACAGCAACAATTTGGGTAGAGTCTTCTTGAAGAATACCGCGAAGAACGTAGACGTATCCAACGTACATCATGTTAGAGCCGTCATCCCACTTATCAAGTGTACTTATAGCGTCATCAACCAGAACGGTAAATATTTCATCTTCTGTTATACCAAGAGCTCCCGGTTCCATTACACCAGGAAATTCCCTCATAAGCGTGGTTATTTGAACCACTTTTACAGCCCAAGATATATGTACATTGTACCAGTTAACACTTTCTGTATTGGAGTATGTCCAAAAATGCATACCCGCTTTAATTGAGTTTATCCATGTAGTATCGCCATAATTTTCATGGAGAGGATTGGTCACTCGATTGGCTATGGCCTCTATTCTCCCAAGATGACCATTCGATGAACTAGGAATCCCTGAGCCGTACGCCCAATCATCCCAGCTTCCATCGGCATTTTGATCTGCGATCCAATCGTTTACTGTGGTTGTGCCTCCAGAACTGTATCTATATAAATCATCCTGGATCCTATCAATCAGGCCTTCGTAATCGAAAGATTGAGCATATGTGTTACAACAACAGCTTATAAAAACAGCGATACTTATTAGTAGTTTTATTCTTTTCATTGTGTTCTTTATTGATATTAAGAAGGAGGATTACAATCGATTGTAAGATAAAGAATTATCGTTACAATTAATGTGGACATAATCTTCTAACCATTCTTTTTTTGTTTCTCCAAAAAGTTCGATTTCTGTCCACGAATCACATCCTGAAATTATTGCTGATACTGTTTGAAAAATATAGCTTCTAAATTATAAAGTTTGGTACGGTTAATTCTAGGGTCTTTAAAAACAGAAAAACAGCCTAACGGGTTTTTAGTCATTTTTACTTACAAGATACTAAATATCAGTTAATTGCACAAATTTTCAACAGTGTATTTTACTGGTTTTTAAACAGTTAATTGTGAACAATCTTCCTTTAGAATTGGGCTAATTTAGACCCGATTGCTCTGTAATAATAGGCCTAGAAAAAGGTTTGGATATGAAACACCTATATTTGTAATGAATCAATTATTATTTAACCCAAAAGTTGCATTTATTACTTGAATTCAGCATTAGCTCCATCAAACAATAAAATTTTACAACAATGAAAAAAATACTAACTATAATATTAAGCTTACTAATAAGCGTATCGGTTTGGGCGCAAAGTCCAGAATCGATGAGCTACCAAGCAGTAATAAGAGATGCGGGTAATGCAGTTGTAGCAAGCCAATCTGTAGGTATGCAAATAAGCATCTTACAAGGTTCTGCTTCTGGTTCTTCTGTTTATACGGAAACGCAAAATCCAAGTACTAACATCAACGGTTTGGTAAGTATCGAAATAGGTACAGGAAATGTAGAAAGTGGAGACTTCACTACCATTGATTGGGCAAATGATGTGTTCTACATCATGACCGAAACCGATCCAACAGGTGGAACGGATTACACCATCACCGGAACAAGCCAACTAATGAGTGTGCCTTATGCTTTACATGCTAAAACGGCAGGAAGTGTTACAGGTACTAATGCTTTACCAACTACATCAAATGCCGGAGATATGAATTATTGGAACGGTAGCAACTGGGTTGTAGTAACTGGAGGGACAGAAGGAGCTACATTACAATTTGTTTCGGGTGTACCTACCTGGGTTACTCCTTCTCCTATTGCTGTTCAATCAAGATTAGATGATGGCGAAACACCGGAAGATATTTACACAAGTGATAATACATTTTTAGATTCTCTATATGGAAAAACATATGAAGGGGGACTGATTGCATACTATGATATAGCAAACGGTACTGGATTAATAGCAGCTGAATCAGATCAAAGTACGGGTGCCCCATGGGGGTGTACGGGTACATTAATTGGAGCTGATGGAAGTGCAATTGGTACAGGTAATCAAAACACGATTGATATTGAATCAGGGTGTGCTACACCTGGAACTGCTGCTGATATTTGTGCGAATCTTGAAATAGGAATTTACATTGATTGGTATTTACCTTCTAAAGATGAATTGAATCAACTTTACTTAAATATTGGACAAGGAAGTAGCTTACCTGCAGGAAATATTGGCGGTTTTGCTATTAACGGCTATTGGAGTTCTACGGAGATCGATAACCTCAATGCGTGGAAACAGCTTTTCAACAATGGCGTTCAGTACTCCAACTATAAGAGCGCCTCAAACTACGTGCGTGCAGTTCGGGCTTTTTAACAATTTATCCATTCATCTATTTAACAAATAAGCGAAGTGATTCACGAACACTGTTAAAGAATAAAACTAGGTGAGTAATTTATTACCGCGAAGCGGTCGAATTTTAAAAAATGGAGGGAAAACGCCCTCCATTTTTGGGTAATAACAGACTAAATAAACAAAGTGTTTTCACCCTTCAAACTCTAATTTTAAATTAGCCAATACCTCTAAAATATGGTTTAAGGTTTGGCCTGTGAGGTTCACACAACCTCATACATTTAAGAATCTTAATATTTTCAGCCCACAAAAAAGGCTACCTACTAGGTAGCTTTTTTATATTCTAACAGAATGAGTCAACTATACGGCAAAGTCGATACTATCAAGCTCTAAAGACCGTTTTAAGTCCCACATAACCTTTAAATCATGTTGGAATTTATGGTTCGAAATTAGTCCTGTCGGGTTCACGTAGTGGTACATTGCCTTACATGAGGGGTTACAAAATAGTTTACCCTCTCTTCCTGACAATTTTTCTTCGTAATAATTGCAGTTTTCGGTACTCATTATTTTCATAACCGTATTGTTTTCGTAAGTTTTACGAATAACTTACGAACAAACGTACGGATAAGTTTGATTGGCAAGTGATTATCTGTTAGTTTTCCAAAAAAAAATGAATTTCCCTTCAAAGCACATCACATTAAAACATCTCTTAATTGGTGATATTAAACAAATTGGCATGCAGTTTTACCCTGACAAGGTTATCCATAGCTTGTTAAAAGGCTTACCAGATATTAAATGGAGTAATGCTTATGGAATGGCTTATGTGAAAAACCACGATGATAATTTGGGTAAGATATTTAGCACATTTAAAGGTGTAGCTTGGGTTAATTGTAATCACTTTTTTGTTAACAAACCAATAAGTAAAAAAAACGGACCG